>DAISHW010000416.1:0-2250 GCA_036822295.1 Bdellovibrionales bacterium
GGCCGCGGCCTCGCCGGACACGCCGTATCCTTACGCGGTGAATGCCTCGGTCTGCGTGATGTACGAACCGACCTGGGACGAAGTGCCCGAGGGCGAGAATCTTTGTCGCAAGCCGAACTTCAATATTCCCAAACTTCCCGAGGTCAAGGTCATCGCCGGATTCTTGGGTTTGAACCACGGCATCGCCGCGCTTTCGCGCCAATTGCGCTTGCAGTTCGATCAACAGTGCCATGCGCTCGCGGCGTACAACTGGTGGTTCGCCGCCAGCATCCTGCACGCGTTTCGTTTGGATCAACGCAACCGCAAGCAAGTGATTTATGGACTCGCGAAGAATTTATCGAACGGCAAAGACGGCGACTTTCTGGACATCGAGGGCAATTCGGTGCTCGAAGGCGCGCGACAAACGTTCATCAAGAACCTCACTTACGCGAACCGCCAGTCGTTTGAGGCCGGCGGCGGCGAGTTCACCCTAAGGAATTCGATGGAGGGCGTCGATCCCGAGCAGTGGCTCGTCGAGATCAAGACCCTGCCGATGCTCGTTTACACGGACACTTCGATGGATGGGAACTGCGCGGCCGATCCGCAGATGGTTTCGACGCTGCCCAAATGGCCCGAGTCGAAGCAGCTCTTGCTCAAAGGATTTCCCGCGGGCCTTTCCGCCGCGGAACTCATGACGTGGTCCACGGAAGCCAGCGGGTTTTTGCGCGATTCGGACTTTCAATTCTCGATCGGGGTCGAAAAAAATCCTTGGTACATGACCTATACCGGCGTGAAAGTGAGGACCACGCCGCGCCAGATTTTCTTTCCGATCGGCGGCGGCATCGACATGGTGGCGCGCAGCTTCGCCAAGCCGTTCGGCGGGCGCGTCGGTCCGTGGTACAAATCGAATTGGGAGAAAGGCGCTCCGAATTCCGAGGGCCAGGACGTGGACAAGCTGATGGCTCCGCGAATGGCGGCGGGCGGGATGATGAACAGTCCCACGGACAGCCGCCGTTTGCCGAATTACTCGCGCTATCCGGGCGACCCGATCGGCATGACCTCGCGACTCGCGATCAATTCGCTGGTCGGATTGCCGGGCGTGCGCGCGTTTTTCGATCACTACAAGAACATCAAGACCGATATCGAAAACGGCGCGGCCAACGATATCTTGGCGTGGGACGGTTTGCTAGTGAAGGAGTCGCCGATGCGAAATTACGAGATCGCGGCGATCGCGCCCGACCTTTTCGATATCACTTATTACTCGATCGAACCGAATTTCACGAAGAATTACTTCGAGAAGATCAACGCCAACAAAGTGAAGCTCGGGATTCCTTACGAGACTCCGATTCGAACGGATCTGGGGTTCAACAGTTCGAACGGCTCGAATTTCCCCGCGTTCAGCATTCAAGAGCAGATGGCTTTGGCGAAAAGCAAGAACCTGCAAAGACCCGAAGCCTATTACTTCGTGCGTGAAAAGGCGCATCTGCTGACGTCGTGGCTTCCGGCCGCCGGCGCGTTCAACTACGACACCGAAGAGGCCATGCAGAACTTCGGCAAATGCGCGCTTCCCGACGACGGGTTGAAATTCCCCAACCCCGGTTCATGCGTGGCCGGCGGAGGCCGCACGGGCTATTCGGTGAAGATGGTGAGCCGCGACGCGCTCTTGTCGCTTCAGCACAAGATCGGCGGAGGCGCCGCGCCCAACGGAATCCTTAATCCCCCGCCCGTCGACGACGGATGGTGATCAATGATCGCCGTCGGTGCGGAATTCTTCCTCGTGCGCGCCGAACAGGCGTCCCATGAATGACGGGATGTTTTCGTTTGGCATCACGACCGGCGCGACATTGACCATGGGTTCCGCCATGGCCAGGCCCGCGAAATAGCGTGCGGCGCCCGGGATGTCTTCGAAGCGCGGCACCGAGTTGCCGTGATCGGCTTGAATTCCCTGGCGGACCGAATACAGGAACGCCGAGATATCGCGATCGCCGCGAATCGTGAAGTTGGTGCTTTGCACTTTCGGCGAATAGCAATCGGTCGAGCGGCAGGTTTTAGAGACCTGCATATGCACGTCGAAGAAGGTGACCGGGCGCAGTCCCGATTCACAAATGTAAAGTCCGCGAATGGGCTTGCCGTTAAGGTCCGGCGGCGTGTCTTTGCGCGGAAGGACGGAAACCTGCAAACAGCGGTATGAGTTCGTCGCTTGAATGTACTGCAAGTGATATTTCAGATCATAGCTCATCGAGATCGAAGCGATACCGCTCTCGGAGGTCG
>DAISHW010000417.1:0-2227 GCA_036822295.1 Bdellovibrionales bacterium
AGATTCGGTTGAATATCGGGGTGTTGCCAATCGACCCCGGAGTCGACGACCGCGACCACCACGGGATTTCCGGTGACGTTCAAACCGCCCGTGCCCGAAGTCTGGCGGAAGATCTGTTGGTAGGCCTGTTGCGCCTGCATGACGCCCAAGTGTCCCGGTACGCCCGAAGTGAAATTGTAAGTCTCGGCCGAGGTCGAAAACTGCATTTTGTAAGAGCGATTCCAGCTCACGCCGACGACGCAAGGCTCCTGCATGGCCTGTTGCTCGAGTTCGACGTCGGTGTAGTCGCGCTCGAGCTTCATCGAGTAAGCCTGACGGCTTAATTGCGCCAAGACTTGAGAAGTTTGCAGGGCCGCGCCGCCGATGATGGACGCCTTTACGGCCTGGATATTTTCAGCGACACATTTATTGTCCATCAGGACCGCCAAGTCCGTACCCGAGGCAAGCGAAACGGGATTCGCTTTGGTTTTGCTGAACGCCGCGGCGCCGCTGAGATCGCCGCTGAGCCTGACCTTTTGGTTTTCAAAGGCTCTAGGAACGGCATCCGGGTCGAACTCGAGTTTTTTCGCCACGCCTTTTTCCATCACGGTCTTGCACTGCGCGGTGGCGGCCTTGTTGGCCGAGAAACCTTTGCTCTTCTGGCAGGAATTGTAAACGAACGGAATGGAAATCAAAGCGAGCAGGGGCGGTATGAAACGAAATCTCATAATAGAATAAGAGTAGCATAGTTCAGCGCCGTAAGGACGGCCGGCGTCTCAGTATGAGTCGGTTCCGGTCGGTTTTAACGGGTCGGCGCCGAATTTCAGGTCTTCTTTCAAGCGGTTTTCCGAGATGGTCTCAAGGAACACCCCAAGGTCCAGGTGGCGGACCAAGACCTCCCAGAACGCGTTCGAATCGATTTTAAAAAATACGGCGGGTTCAAGGGTCGCGATCGTGGCCGTGCGCGGGATGTTCGCGATGAGCGCGATCTCACCGAAAAAGCTGCCTTGATGCAGGCGTTTGATGGCGCGGTCATGAACGCGCACCTCGACGGAGCCGCGCAAAATCAGATAAAAATTTTCGCCGGGATCGCCTTGCGCGAATATCGTGCGGCCGCGGTCGAAGTACTCAAGCGAGCCGCGGCTCGACAAGAAGTCGATCGAATCCGGCGAAAGGCTGCGGAAGACGGGCGAGGAGGTGAAGAACTGGTTCACCAAAATCGCGTTTCTGAAATCTTCGAGGTGCCGGATGCTTTGGGCGCTTTCCGCCACTTGGCGGATGACATGAACGGGGACGCGCAGGACCGTGACGGATTCTTTAGCCGAGATTCGGGCGCTGCGGGGCAGATCTTCGATGAGCGCGGCCTCGCCGAAAATCGAGCCCGCGCCGAGTTCCGAGATCCATGCCGGGTGTCCGTGGCCGTCCAAGCGGGTGACGATGACATCGCCTTCGAGCAAAACGAAGAGCTCGCGCGCGGGATCGTTTTGCTCGATGATGATATGCTCCGCATCGTAGACGTGGACCTCCGAGCGTTCCAAAATCCGCGCCAGGTATTCATCGTGGAAATGAGAGAAAATCGGCAGTGACTCGATTTTGCGGGTAATTTCGAGTTGCGTCCAATGGCTCGCGGGTCGGGCGCGCTGGCGGCGCCGCTGGAATTTGCGCCACTCAGGCCTGACGAGCGTCACGCCCACGGTTTCTATCAGTGTCTTCACGGCGCGGAAGAGCGCGCCCAGCCATACGCCGACGGCGGCGAGCGACAGCCAGCCCGTGAGCGAGCGCATGCCGACCGCGCGTACGATGTCCGGACCGTGAGCGAGCGCTATCTGATGCAGGCCCACGTACGCGACCAGCAGCCACACCGCGCCCCAAATCGCGCAAACGCGGCCGAACTCTTGGTCCTGACGTTGGTGGTCGGTATAGATGTCTTGCATAAGGCGGCTGGATTCAAAGTGCCACGTCGAAACTTCGCCGTCGGTCGGGAGCAGGAAAGATTGAATCAGCTTCAAACCGTCGCTATTTACGAACGGATTGAGCTGCCAGAAAGTCGAAGCGACCGCGATGATCACGCAGGGGAGCAGCGCCGCTTCCGAAAGCGCGAAGGAAAGGACGAACGTGAGCATCCACGGCGCCAGAATCTGACTGATGTAGAACATTACGGTGAACAGGCGGTTTTCGAAGAGATCGTTCACTTCGTTTCCGGCATGAAAGGGCGCGCCCCAGGGCGAGAGCCTGAACGAAACGTTAT
>DAISHW010000418.1:0-2221 GCA_036822295.1 Bdellovibrionales bacterium
CGCTGAGCTCGATCTATTATAGTGCTCGCACCGAACCCGCGCGCGTCGAATCGCGGCCTGAGATTCCATCGCGGCCGCGGTCCGTGAGCCGCGCGCTTCCATCGCACCCCGCGCCGGCTTCCCCGAGCGAAAGGTCGCCCGCGCGCGTGATGGACGACATGAGCGAGAGTCCGGAAAGCGAAAGGCGCCGCGAGCGTGATCATGAAGTCGATCGTGACCGCGTCGAAGTCGGCGTGAGTCTCGAAGAACAATCCGGCGAAGAACAGCAGTAAATATGGATTACCGGGATCTCTTGAACAGCGGCGAGGCGGCTTTGCGGGCGGGACGGCTCGGCGCGGCCGTGCGCTTGCTGCGGGCAGTGAACTCCGCGCGGGTGCCGCGGGAGTTCCGGCTTCCGCTCGCGAACCTGTGCCGCCGCTCGGGTCAGGTGACTCTGGGTCTGAGATTGCTCACGCCCGCGATCGATCCCACCCGCAAACGTCTCGGCGCGAACGCGACGGATCCGGAAAAAGCGGAATACGCGGTTCTCTTGCAACGCAGCGGTGTGACTCAAGCCGCGCTCGATCTTCTTTCGGAGATCGACGTCCGGCTCGCGCCCCAGGCGCCCCTTTACCGCGCGTTTTGTTTTTTCAATATATGGGAGTACGAACAGGCGTTGCCGGATCTGGAAAACTACGTCGCAGGGGTCGAAGATCCCTATCAACGGTTGCTCGGTCACGTGAATCTAGCCGCGGCTTACGTGAACACCGGGCGGAACGAGCAGGCGCTCGCGCTCCTGGATCGCCACCACCGGGAGGCGAAGACGGGCGGCTACGAACGCCTTCGCGCCAACTGCCTGGAGCTGAGGGCCGAGGTCCGAATTCACTTGCGTGACTTCAAGAGGGCGGCGAAGGATCTCGAAGAGGCGGCGCGGATCTTGGGCGCCGCGCGAGTTCACGATCAACTCTTCGTGCGTAAGTGGTTCGCCGTACTCGCCGGTCACCGCGCCGGCGACGGCGCGCCGATCAAGGACTTCCAGCGCGAGGCCATCGCGCGCCGTGAATGGGAAAGCGTGCGCGACGCTGACTTCCACCTGCTCGATTTGCGTTTCGATGCAGGGCTCTTCGACCGGCTTTACTTCGGCACGCCATGGGCGGGTTATCGCCGGCGCATGCAAGACGTCTTTAAGCTGGCACCGGTCGCCACGCACGGGATTTTCGGGACCGGTCCTTGCTTCGATACCGAGACGGGCACACTCGACGGCGCGATTTGTCTTACGCCCGGCGAACGTCATCAGACGATCGACGTGCTCACGCAAGATTTTTACCGTCCCAAACCCGTGGGCGCGCTTTTCCAAGCGCTTTGCGCGGGCGAGCACTTCGACGTGTTCACGTCGCCGAATCGCGTTCACCAGATCATGCGCAGGACGCGGCGTTGGCTCCAGAGCGCCGGCCTGCCCGCGAGCATCAGCTGCGAAGCCGGCGGGTACGCGATCCGTACGCATGGCCGGCTGGCCTGGCGCGTGCCGCGCGACCGGGTATGCTCCGCGCCCACGCGCGAGCCGGCGCGCTTCGCACGGCTCCTTGCGCTCGTGCCCAAAGACAAAACGCTCACCCGCGCGCAGATCGGCGCGTGCCTGGGCGTCGGCAAAACGTCCGTTAACGATCTGATGAATTGGGCGACCGACCACGGCCACGCCCGCCGCCAGGGCCAGGGCCGCGCCACGCGCTACCGCTTGGTCGGATAGCTCTGTAATTTTCTCACGGAAGTGTTCGATCGTCACTGAACAAGTCGGCACCGTTGAAAGCGTGGAAGGGGTGGTATAGGTGTTTTCCCCATGACCGAATGGTTTTCACTTTTTCGCGGGATTTTGCAGGAAGAACTGAAGCGGCGTCGGGGACACGATCACAAATATTCGTTGCGTCGGTTCGCGAAGGATCTGGGGCTTTCGGCGGGCGCCACCTCGGATATTCTGAACGGTCGGATCCATATTTCCAATAAAAGGGCCGCGTTGTTGCTCACGAAAATTCCGCTTCCCGTCGAGCGGCGTGACCAGATGCGGGCGCTCATGGGCTTGCCGATACCGCGCGCGACGGTGCAAATCTCCGAGCAAAACTCCTTTGTGCTGACGGACTGGATTTATCTGGCGGTGTTGCACTTTTTTGACCTCGAGAGTTCGGACAAGTCACCGGCGCAGATCGCCCGTCGCTTGGCACGGAAGACCGAGGATGTAGAGGAGGCC
>DAISHW010000419.1:0-2220 GCA_036822295.1 Bdellovibrionales bacterium
GGACAATGAACATGTGAGCCCCGTGAGCCTTGGGCTTCCCGGAGCGTTACCGGTGATCAACAGGCGTGCGGTCGAATTTTCGGCTCGCACGGGCATGGCGCTCAACTGTGAAGTGCGGCGCAAGTCGGTCTTCGCGCGCAAAAATTACTTTTATCCCGATTTGCCCAAGGGTTATCAAATCTCGCAATACGACCAGCCGATCTGCGAAAACGGTTACGTCGATTACTTCCTGGATGGCCAGATCCGCCGCGTGCGCATCGAGCGCGCGCATATGGAAGAAGATGCCGGAAAATCGCAGCATCAAGGCGAATTCACGTTGATCAATTTGAACCGCGCGGGGGTTCCGCTGCTTGAAATCGTGTCGGGACCGGACATGCGCTCGCCGGCCGAGGCCGCCGAGTACGCGCGCACGGTTCGTAAAATCTTGCGTTACTTGGACGTTTGCGACGGCAACTTGGAAGAAGGCTCCATGCGCTGCGATTGCAACGTCAGCATTCGCAAAAAAGGCGACTCCAAGCTCGGCACCAAAGTGGAGTTGAAGAACATCAACTCGTTCCGCTTCATCGAAAAAGCGATCGAGTATGAAATTCAGCGTCAGATCGACTGCAAAGAAACAGGCGAGCCGATCGTGCAAGAAACTCGTCTTTACGATTCGACCAAGAACCGCACCTTCTCGATGCGGTCGAAAGAAGAGGCGCACGATTATCGTTACTTTCCCGATCCCGATCTGCTGCCTGTGACGCTCGACGAGGCTTGGGTCGCGAAGATCCGTCAGGATTTGCCGGAGCTGCCTCTGGCGCGCGCGCAACGCTTTCAACAGGAATTCGGATTGCCCGCTTACGATTCGTTCGTGCTGACCTCTGAGATGGCGCTGGCCGATTACTTCGAAGAGGTGGCGAAGGTTTCTAAAAACCCGAAAGCGGCGAGCAACTGGACGATGACGGAGCTTTTGCGCGAGCTGAACGAAGCGAGACTCGAAGTCGATAAATCGCCGATCGCTTCGAAAGATTTGGGTGGATTGATCGCGATGATCGATTCGAAGGAGATTTCGGGTAAAATGGCCAAAGAGGTTTTTTTGAACATGTGGAAGACTTCGAAACCGCCGGCCGAAATCGTGAAATCGAAAGGCATGAGCCAAATCACCGACTCCGCCGCGATTGAAAAGATCGTCGATCAAGTGATGGGCGCGAACGCCCAGGCGGTCGCCGACTATCGCGGGGGGAAAGACAAACTCTTCGGCTTCTTCGTCGGCCAGGTGATGAAGGCTTCGAAAGGCCAAGCGAACCCAGAGATGGTGAACCAAGTTCTGATCAAGAAATTGAAGGGCTGATCGGGTGCGAATCGCGGCGCTGGACCTGGGATCGAACACTTCGCTTCTGCTGATCGCGGATGTCGCGGGCGACCGGATCGCGCGCGTTTTGCACGACGAAACGCGTGTCACCAAGATGGGCCAAGGCGTGCATGCCGAGCGTCGCTTCCATCCCGAGGCCTTAAAGCGGCTCGACGAGTGTTTCGCGGATTACGCGGCGACCATAAAGAAAAGCGGCGTCGATAAAGTCGCGGCGGTCGCGACCAGCGCCGCGCGCGATGTGAGCAATGGGCAAGCGCTGCTCGATCTGGGTCATAGGCACGGCATCCCGATACATATCATCAGCGGCGAGTTCGAGGCGCGTTTGACCTTCAAAGGCGCCATCTGCGATCGCCCGCGGGCCGGCGTCGCCGTGATCGACGTGGGCGGCGGCTCCACCGAACTGATTCGTGAAATTGACGGCAAGCCGCGCGGCGTGAGCGTCGATGTCGGTAGCGTGAGACTCTCGGAAGCGTTCGTGACGAAACATCCGGTCGCGAAGGCGGAGTTGGATGAAATTCACGACTACTCCCGTGAGGCGTTTGCCCGCGCGCATTTGCCGAAAGGCGGATTCAACGAACTCGTCGCGGTGGCGGGAACTCCAACGACGCTGGCCGCGCTCGAGCAAAAAACGCCGTTTGACGAACGCAAGGTGCATGGTTTCACGCTCACCCGCGCTATGATTGAAAACTGGATTGATAAACTCTCTGGGATGACGGTCGAAGAGCGCGAAAGGCTCGCCGGCATGCAACCGAAACGCGCCGCCGCCCGCAGCGCGTCGGCGGCGAGCGTCCCGCGCCCCGGCCCGAGTTCCACGTAGCGGAAGGGCGGCTTGCCCGCGCGGCCCCACAGGTCGGCGATCCAGATGCCGA
>DAISHW010000420.1:0-512 GCA_036822295.1 Bdellovibrionales bacterium
AGTTCCAGGGCTTAAGCTGGTCACCGGCGGACGGAATTTGGGCCTCGATTTGCTGAATCCGTTCCCTCAAAGCCGACACGGGCTTAAAGCGTGAAGGACCCGGTCTTGCAATCCGCAAGTCCGTGTCCCCCATTCTTCGCGTACTGTTCTGTTTAGGCAGCTTTTTCGCGGGTGTCGATTCGTTCGCCATCCCCGCGGGGCCGTGTCTTAAGGACCTGGGGCTGACTCACTGGAATTTCACGGACCGGTTGCTCGTAGAATACCGGACATCCCCGGCGCTGCGCTTGAAGCGCGTGGGCCGCCTTTCGAGTCCCGGTTTGCACGGGCCCGCGCGGGATATCAGCGCCCTCGATTTGGCGCTGCAAGTGCGCGACTACAAAGAGTGGCAATGGGTGCAAAAGGAACTCGGCCGCCAAGATCCCCCGCCCGACTTCCCGGCAAAGCGTTCCCTCAAAGATTTGTTGGCGGAAGGTCCCTCGCGTCTCACCGCCAGTTGCTCCATAATCGCGGGC
>DAISHW010000420.1:522-2214 GCA_036822295.1 Bdellovibrionales bacterium
AACGGCGTCGTGCTCTTCGCCGCCGCCGGCAACGGCGGCAGCTTCGACGCCGGCACCGCGGTCGGCCCCCAACGGCCGCCGGGCGCGGACCACCCGGGCGGGGGGGGGGCGGGGGGCGGCTCGCGGGCGGGCCCCCCGCCTCCCCCCCCCGGTGGCCCCATGGCCGGGGCCCCCAACGGTGGAACCCCCCCACTGATGTGGACGCGGCTGCAAGACGAACCCGCCTATGAGCCCCGCGATCGGATGCTCGAAAAGCTGGCGCGCGACTTCACTCGGGTCCCCAAAGACTCCGCTTTGCGTTTCGGCGACGTGATCGCCGTCTACGGGGCCCGTGACGGCGATCTGCAACACACCGCGATTTACATCAACAAGGATTTTTTGTGGCACAAAGCTTCGAGCGGTCGCACGAGTCCGTGGACCTTCGATTCGCTGCCCAAGGTCTTGAATACGTATTACGTCGTCAACGATTCTTGGCGCGAGCGCGTTCGCGTGGAGTTCCTGCGCAAAACCTCGAACTCTATCGAATGACGTGGCGTCTAAGGGACACTGTTCCTGATATTTATTTTCTGATCGCACCGTGAGTTGAGCCTTAAAAAGCTCGATGGTAGGAGTCCAGTATGATGTGTAACTTTATTCTCTATGTTCGTGATCAAGCGGCCAGTGCCCGCTTTTATGGATCGGTTTTGGAACAAGAGCCGACGCTCGACGTCCCAGGCATGACCGAATTCCGCTTGTCTGCGGAAAGTGTTCTCGGACTAATGCCGGAAATCTGAATTGGTGAGAACCTTCTTTGGAGTCTCCGGCACTTTGACCATAAGGCCAAGAGCCGGATTTCTATCTATCTTGCCGTTATCAGAGGCGTTAGTGCGAGGAGTGGCCCGAGCCATGCCAGTGGGGTTAAATCCTTAATATTGAAAACAAAAGCGGTGGTTTCAGGGCAAATCCCGGAAATGGGAAATCCATGCGGAAAATCCCATTTCTGGGAAGGGAATTTGATTCGTAAATAAATTTAGAGGTTTAGCGAATCCCATTTTCGGGATCGGTGGGATAACGATGGGATCAGCCGAACCACCCAAGCCAGGATCATAAAAAAGCACAGGCGTTCTTGCCTGTGCTCGTTTAATCCAGAGATTCGATCCGGCGGACCCTACCGCCGCTTACCATTTCCCCGCCAGGCGTGAGCTGGCCGGTGGAACTCTACCGGCCACCGAATGGGCCAGTGAGCAGTGTTTGCTGACCACCTCTTGCTAAAGGATCCCACTCAACTATTGGACATTATATGCAATTTGACGATTCAAGTTCTTCTATGAAAGGGTTGTTTCAGCAAAATTCGCATTCGTCTCGACGCTTTGTGAAGCAAAGAGTTCCTCGAATGCAAAGGACCTTGTGACCAAGCAAGTCCATCAGGTCCCCACTTAATCACTGATTCTTTTGAGGCACTTTGCAATGCTTGAAAAATACATATTTTATTTATGACAAAAGAATTCCTTCAGCGAGTGGTCACCGTGAGTTTGGCTCTGATTGGCGGCGAAATCTCTTTACCTTTCTGAACATGTTTTGTAAGTGGATTTTAGCGGACCGTGAAATATTGCATCGGGTTCTCGCCCGAAGGAGAGACGACGCCCGCCGGGGCTTATCGGTAGATTTTAAGGAAGAGACGGATATCCTACGCAACGGCCACTTAAGAAACGA
>DAISHW010000421.1:0-2189 GCA_036822295.1 Bdellovibrionales bacterium
CGATTTGAGGGCTACGTTCATAACGCAAATGCTTAACAACGGAGTTCCGCTTTCTAAGGTCATGGCTATCGTGGGCCACTCTTCTTTGAAGACGACCCAAGGATACCTAAGACTATCTGGTAAAGACGTCGAGGGAGCCACTGAGGATCTTAAGATCACGGTTCCGACTGTAGAGGAAAGACTGGGAAATGTTGTTGAACTGAGGCGTTAAAAACTTGAAAGTGGTGACTTGTGGTGACATTCGGTGCTAAATCTTAGGAATAACCGATGGTTAGCTCACCACAGAGTTACCCATCCAATTTCAACCCGCTCGCAAGGCGGGTTTTGTTTTTGGATAGAACGGCTCTTCTCATTTCTCTGTTTATCGCTCAGCGCATTTTAGTAAAAACAAGTGGTTAAAGTTTTCAAACGATAGTTTACAAAGTTTTTAAACCCTCTGGCCCTTCTCTGCAGGGCCTTTGCGTTGCCGTTGGTAGCTTCCGTAAACCCATTTGTCCATTTGTTTTTGAAGTATTCCAAAAGCTGATCTTGCCACTTTTCCAACGTTCTTCCTAAACGCAGGGCCGCCTCTTGTTTCGATTGCCTCAAGTCTTCAATAAATTTTTGCAGATGGATTCGAGCCTGTCGTTGATGACGACTTTTATAAAAAGCTCTGAGACGTTCCTTGTACCAATACAGCTCTTCAAGCTCCGGGTGCTTCTCTAAAAATGCATCCATCTGTTTTTTATCCGAGTATTTTAAATCTTCTCGATTCTTTAACAGCAAACGCCGTTGCTTTAAATCCAATTTATTTCCATTGATTTGCTTTCGAAGCTTCATCAAAGCTGGTGTGAGCAAGCGAAGCGCATGGAACTTATCGGCAATAATCTTGGCATTGGGAAAAAGTTTTCTCACCACGCTCAGGTAGCCATTCGAGAGATCAATCACCACCATCTTGACATCTTCTCTTCCTGGATAGTGTGAGACGGCTTCCCAGATCGACTTTGTGTCCTTGCCATGGCACATCTCAAAAAGACGGCGCTTCTTGAGATCACAAAACACCGTGGCAAATTCCGCATATCCGTTCCTGCGAGTGAAAAAGTGCTCATCGATCCCTAAAATTTGGGGCCAACGTATCTGACGGCGGTCTTGGAGCTTAACGGCCAATAAATCATAGTGGACCTTGTAGACAAAACCACTCGAGCACGAGTGGTGGGTTCCCACGAGACTGAGGCTTGCGTAGTTCTTGCAGTCATTGGCGACCGCTTGGCGGAAGTGCCCTGTGCTTCGCCTTCGGGGCCAAATGCCTTCCACAGGCTCGGTAAAGGGCTTGCGGCAGGTTTGACAGAAGTAGCGATGTTTGTGGATCCGAAGCCAAAGTGGTGTTTCCCGGATCGGCGCCTCACGCACGGTCGTATAAGCCCGACCCGCCCTCACCTTGCTCGGAGTGGCACACCGAGGGCAAATTTCAAAATCCTGACGAACCTTTTCAACTTCCCAAAGATGACCATTGCGGTAGGCTCTGGAAGATAAGAATTTTAGTTCCTTCGGAAGCAATTCCTCGGCTAAGTTGAATGGACTTGGCATGGTTCAGGGACCTTTCTCTTGATCTGTTGTGGTAAACAAATCTTAAGAAAAATCTTGAACCATGCCGACTTCTCTAACGCCGCGCCTTATACAGCGAACTGTGATGAGCCAGCCGCTGACCGCCCTTGAAAAATCGAGAAGTGCATCGGTTTTTGCAATTCCATCGGGCCCGATCCCGTACATCTGTTTGAGCATTCCCATCGTCACGTCGACGTTGTTGCTGAAGCCGATGAACATCACGCCCGCTTCCTTGACATCCCCGAAGTAAGCGTTTCGCCTAACGATGTCGATGGCCTTTCCATCCGGTCCGTAGAATTGGTTTCGAGCGACGTGGGAGCGCGCGGGAAGCGGGCTCAATTTATGGCCCTTGAGCTTGGACCGGCCGTACACGGCCTCGCCTTCGGGCACCGTGAGCTCACGCATCTTCTCCATTTCGACCAGCCACTTTTGGACCAAAACGGTTGTGCCCGGCTCCTGATTGTCCTTCCGGAATGACGGAGACGGATGAAGCCCGAAATGCATTCGGGTTTCCAATCCCATCGGCGAACCCGTCGAGCGTCACGCTGTTATGATAGGTGAAGCACTCGCGTGATTCGGACAGGTCCGCAAGGCCGTCTAAAACC
>DAISHW010000422.1:0-2182 GCA_036822295.1 Bdellovibrionales bacterium
TGTCGCCGCTCATGACGATGGCGTTGTCCAGCGAACCGCCGCGGGCCAGGCCCTTAGCGCGGAGCGCCTCGACATCCTTTAAAAAGCCGAACGTCCGAGCCCGCGCAACCTCGCGCGCAAAGGACTGTTCGGTGATGTCGATGTCCATACTCTGGAGCCCGATGCGCGGATGCGGGAAGTCGATCGTGCAGCTGATGCGAAGACCGTTGTACGGCACGACATAGGCATGCTTGTCTTGATCGCCCATAAAGATCGGCTGCGTGATATAGGCGTATTTGCGCGGCTCGTTCTGCTCGGCCAGACCGACTTTTAAAATCGCGTCCAAGAACGGCGTGGCGCTGCCGTCACCGATCGGAATTTCGGGGCCGTCGAGCTCGATGAACAGATTGTCGATTCTGAGCGCGGCAAGCGCCGACAGGCAGTGCTCAACCGTCGACACCGAAAAGGCGTCACCGCCCAGCACGGTCGCCATGGTCGTGGCGCGCACGCGATCGGCTTGCGTCGAGATCGCGGGGCTGCCCGGAAGATCGCGCCGGACGAAGTAGATGCCGGTGCCTTCGGGCGCGGGACAGAATGTGAGCTTGGCGGGGGCGCCGGTGTGGAGACCTATTCCTTCGACAGACGTGCGGGAGCGAATCGTTCGTTGTAAAAACATACTCTGGTTCTTATACAAGCCGTGTGCCGCCTAGAGTAAGGTCTTAATGGTGTGAGTTAAGCCTTTGTTTTCATTCAGCATGGACATTTGTCGGGCAGCTCGTTTTCGCGGTTTTTCTGTCACAGCTGTTGTAAAAAGGATGCAGGTTGGCTTGAGGGTGGGCGCGCGTGATAAACTCTGAATATGTGGTTTGGCGCGCTCCTGTTTTCGCTGTTGCTGATGGTCGGTTGCTCTTCGAGTGAGGGCTACCGCATGCCCGAGAGCGACTTGGACAGCACCGCCCGCCCCGAGGCCTTCGCCGGCGACATGGCCATTCGCAAAGTCATGCCCGACCGCCGCGGACAGAAACCGTGGGAGTTCTATTACAAGCACTGTTCGGTCAACGGAAACGAGGTCTTCTATTCTAAGACCTCATACGACTGCAACGGCCCGTACTGAAAGTTCGCGGTATTTTTTTGGATAACCGGTGCGTCATCCAAAACGGTCCCAATAGCTAATTGAGGGGAAGACCGCCTTGGTCAAATCCCTCAAGCACTCCAAAAATAACGACAGGACGCTTTGACGCACCGGTTATCCAAAAAAATACCGCGAACTTTCTTTTATTCCTTCATATGGGCGCGGCTGAGTTCGGTGATCATGCGGCCGCGTGGCGTCTTTTGGATCAGGCCTTCTTGGAGCAGGAAGGGCTCGTAGACCTCTTCGATGGTGTCGGGCTCTTCGCTTAAGGCCGCGGCCAGCGTGTCGATGCCAACCGGTCCGCCGGCGAATTTGTTTTGAATCAACCACAAAATGCGACGATCCATCGGGTCCAGGCCCAGCTGATCGACTTCGAGTTCATTTAGGGCGAACTCCGCAAGCTTCGCGTCGACATGGCCATTGGCGTGCACGTCCGCGTAACCGCGCACCCGCTTGAGCAAACGATTCGCCACGCGCGGTGTGCCGCGACTGCGACGCGCGATCTGCTCCGAGCCGTCATCTGACAAATCGATGCCCAGCAAAGACGCCGAACGTTTCAAGATCACCATCAACGACGCGCGATCGTAAAACGACAAGCGCTCGACAATCCCGAAGCGATCGCGGAACGGCGCCTTCAGCAATCCCGCCCGCGTCGTCGCGCCCACCAAAGTAAATGGATTCAGTTGAAAGCGCATGGAGCGTGCGCCCAACCCCTCACCGGTCACGATGTCGATGTAGAAATCCTCCATCGCGCTGTACAGGTACTCTTCGACGTCGCGGTTCAGACGATGAATCTCGTCGATAAAAAAGAACGACCCCGGCTTTAGGGACGTCAAGATGGCCGCCAGATCGCCTTTGCGGTGGAGCGCCGGACCCGACGTCGATTTGAAGTCAGCACCGAGCGCGGTCGCAAGGATATGTGCGAGTGTCGTTTTCCCCAGTCCCGGGGGCCCGCTCAGTAAAACGTGATCGAGCGGCTCGCCGCGCTTCTTGGCGGCCTCGACAAACACTTTCAATTTCTGCTTCACTCGGTCCTGACCGGGGAACTCGTCAAATGACTTCGGGCGCAGA
>DAISHW010000423.1:0-2180 GCA_036822295.1 Bdellovibrionales bacterium
ATCCCCATGGTGCCCAGCACCCGGTAGCGCCACGCGAGCAGTTTGTACGATTGGCGAATGGCGTAGTTCTGGTGCGCGATCGCGTTCAGGACCTCGGCCTGTTTGGCGGCCGCATAGTATGCGGCAAGGTCGGTGGAATTCTGTAGGTTGATCTTGTCGTGCACGACGAGCGCGACATTGATCGCCATCGCGAAGAATACGAAAAGAACATTGAACAGCAAGGCGACGAAGATCGCCGCCTGGCCGCGCTCACTACGGATCATTCGAAAAATTTTGACACTCTTTTTAATCACTTGGAAACTAAACACATGGTGCACCGTCTTTTCCTAATATTGACCCTATGCTTTGGTCCAGCCCCCGCGCGCGCCGCGGAAATCATGTTCGAAGGCTACTACCGCGTCGAGAACGGGGGAAAGCACATCGGCTACGCGATTCAGCGCTATGAGTTCGAGCCCAAGGACAAATCGTTTCACGGCATTTCGTTCCTGCGCGCGAAGTTCGGCGACAAGACCGTGCAAGAATCACTGAAGGCGAAAACCAATGACAAGTTCCAACCGCAATCTTACCAGTACACTTCGCAAATCGGCGAGGACGTCAAAATGATCGACGCCAGTTTCCAGGGCGAGATCATGAAGCTCAAGATCAACGACGGTAAAAAGGTGCGCGATGAAACGCACAAGATCCCGAAGGGCACGTTTTTCTCGAGTTTCCTGACGTACCTGATGCTGCAAAAGCCGCTCGCGCTCAACCAAGCCTTTCAATACAGCGCGATCGCCGAGGAAGAGGGCGCCTCGTACAACGGCAAAGCGCTGCTCGAATCGAAAGAAACCAAAAATGGTCTCGAGGTCTACCGCATCCTGAATTCGTTCAAAGGCGACAAGTTCGTCTCGCAAGTGGCGATCGTGAAAGATCCCAAGGACGCGACTAAAAATATTCGCGGTGAAGTGCTCGGCACGAGTTCGCCGGTCAAATCAATCGCGACGCGCCTGGTGACCGCGCCTTCCGAAGCCACCGAGAATCAGACCGTCCCGAACAAAGTGTTGGTCACTCTGTTCGGCGGCATGCCGACCGGTAAAACCCACCTGCTCGAAAAGAAACCGGGGCCTTGATCTTGGCCCGCTACGTGGCCGAACGCGTACTGCTGGCGCTTCCCGCATTGCTCGGCGTGATCGTGCTTTCATTTCTGCTGATTCATTTCGTACCCGGCGACCCCGTTGAAAATATGCTCGGCGAACAAGCGGCCGAGGCCGACAAGGCCGGTTTGCGCGCGGAACTCGGACTCGACCTGCCATGGACCACCCAGCTCGCGCGACACATGGGCGATTTGGCGCGATTCGATCTGGGCGTCTCACTGACCTCGCGCGATTCGGTGGCGGCTGAAATTTTCTCGCACTTGCCCGCGACGATCGAGCTGAGTTTGGCCGCGCTCGGGCTGGCGATTCTTTGGGCGTTACCGCTCGGCGTTTGGTCGGCCGTGAAGCCGCGCTCGTTTTGGGGTTGGAGCGCGGAAGCCTTCGGACTGCTCGGCATGAGCGTGCCGGGGATTTTTTTGGGACCCGCATTGGTCTTTGCTTTCGCCGTCCAATTCGATTGGTTTCCCGTCAGTGAACGCGGGGGACTCGATCACCTGGCGCTGCCCGCGCTGAGTTTGGCGATCCCTCTCGGCTCGGTCATATTGCGCATGACCCGCGCCGCGATGTTCGAGGTCATGCATGAGGACTACATTCGCACCGCGCGCGCCAAAGGCGCCGGCGAGAAACGAATCTATTTCCGCCATGCGCTTCGCAATGCCCTGGTGCCGATCGTCACCGTGCTGACGTTGCAGCTGGGGGCGCTTCTGACGGGGACGGTGATCACCGAAACGATCTTCGATTGGCCCGGTATCGGGTCCGTGCTCTACGCCGCCATTCAGCGCCGCGACTACCCGGTCGTGCAGGGCGCGATCCTCGTCGTGGCGATCATCTACGTCTTGGTGAACTTGCTGGGGGACTTGCTTTACGCCGTCGTGAATCCGCGCGTGCGTCTTGGCGGCGGCGCATGACCAAACTGCGAGCCGGATCGGCGATTATCCTGTTGTTCGCCGCGCTCGCGGCGCTGGCCCCTTGGATAGCCCCTTTCGATCCGCAGACCCTTTCGCTGCCCGATCGGCTCGAACCCCCGTCCCTTACCCACTGGCTCGG
>DAISHW010000424.1:0-1195 GCA_036822295.1 Bdellovibrionales bacterium
ATCGGCGCCGCCGGGATGAACTCCGATGTAGCGGCTTTCGGAGTAATAATCCAGATTCGCGCAGGCCGCGGCCAAGCGCATTTCGGGCGTGCGCGGTTCGCAATTGGGGGTGTTGGCCATGGCCCAGCTCATCAGACTCAATAATATCCAACTCATGAATTGATCATGCGCCCCATGGCCGATGGAAACAACTCGACCTTGGCCAAGGTCTCTTGATAGCCATCTTTCAAGATGGCGAAGGTCAAGAGCCTGCATTTTTATCCGATCAAGGGGTTCCGCGGCCTTTCTACCCGCGAGCTTTGGCTCGATCCTGACGGCCCCCGCTACGATCGTCAGTGGATGCTCGTGAATGCCGAAAACCGCTTTATTTCGCTGCGCTCCCATCCGGTGCTGACGACTTTTGGACTGCGGATGGACGATGTCGAGATCGAGATCGCCAGATCGGATTTAGGCTCGGTGAGTTTCGCGCTCGGCGAGCATCAGGGCGAAAGCTTCGACGTCATGACCTTCAAGCATCCCCAGCCCGCGTTCGAAGTGAGCGGCGAGGTGTCCGCGTGGCTGAGCGAAGCTTTGGGCGAAAAAGTGAAGCTCGTGGGGTTGAGCCCTGAATCGCGCCGGCAGGTGAGCGCGGAACTCAACCATCGCTTCGTGCGCTTCGTGGACTCGCAGCCATTGCTGGTGACCTCGCAGGCGGCGTTGGCGGAATTGGAATCGCGCTCCGGCGTTGCGCTGTCGATGGCGCGCTTTCGTCCGAACCTGGTGCTCGAGGACGTCCCGGCCCACGCCGAGGACACCTGGAGCGGCTTCAAAATCGGAGCGCTGAATTTCAAGAGAACCAAAGCCTGCGTGCGCTGCAAGGTGACGACGATTCATCCGTTGACGGGACAAGGTGCTCAGGAGCCCTTGAAGACGCTCGCCACTTACCGGCGCGGCGAGCGCGGAATCACTTTCGGAAGTTACTACGCCCATCTGAACGAAGGGCGTGTTCAGGTCGGGGACGCGGTCAGTTCCAGTCCTCTTTGAGTTCCTGAGCCGCGGCCTTGGCTTGGGCTTCGTCACGCTCGGTGTTTTTCTTGGCCGCTTTCTCCGCGGCTTTCGCGGCCTGGTGGGCCGCGTTCCGTTCGCGTTCCGCGAGAATCGCGGGACTGGTCACTTCGACTCCCGCGGGATCCCAAGGACGATCGAAATCGATGGC
>DAISHW010000424.1:1205-2168 GCA_036822295.1 Bdellovibrionales bacterium
CCCGCCGTGAACGGCGTCACCATGCCGCCGTCGATGACGTTAATGCCCGCCTCATTCAGGCGTTGAGTGCCGGCAAGAACGGCGAACTTGGCCTCGTCGATGCGCGAAGGGAAGCCCTTTTCGGGATTGTTCTCGATGTTATAGAAGATCGTGTCCATCGAAACCACGTTGTGATAGCGGAAGCCGATCGACCCGGCGACCAGCTTGCCGTCGGGGTCGCGCACTTCCACGCTGAAGGCGATGCCGGCCTTATAAGCGTCGACGGCCTTTTGGTAAACGTCGGGCGCCAGATAGCGCGAGCTTCCCGGCACAAGGATTTTGTTGCCGTCTTTGTCCTCGCCGAAGCGCCATTGGTCACGGGCGTGATCGAGCGACGTTTTGAAGTCGCGATTGAACTCGATTTTGCCGCCTTTATTGACGAAGCTGCGCGCGGCCTTCAAGAGCTTGTTGATCGTGCCGGAGCCGCTTTCAAAGACGTTTTTGTAAGTCACTTCGCCGCGCATGCGCGGGAACACCCAGCCGCTTTGATTGAAGCGCGGGCCGATGTGATCTTTCGAGTAGTAACCGATCGTGCTCGGATGGAGCAGCGGCCCCCAAACCTCGCGCGGGATTTCGAACATCATGGGCGGGATCGAAGGATCTTTGCCGAGGATCTGATTGGAATCATCCCAGTAGATCATGCGCGTATTGGCGATCACTTCGCGGAAGCGCGCTTGGATGATCTTCAGATTCTCTTCATCGGCGGGGTTACCGACGCGCCCGTCGGGCAAATCGGAAACGTCGACATCGCTGATCAAATACGAAATCTTGCCGCTGCCGTTGTGCTTTTCTTTCGAATCGTCGGCTTTGGCTTCCGCCACGGTCTTTACGACTTTAAAGCTATGGGCCCACCAGAAAAGACCTTGGCTATAGGCCGCGTGAGCCGCGATCGGGTCGGGTTGCGGAAAGGCGCCGAGAAAGCCG
>DAISHW010000425.1:0-2162 GCA_036822295.1 Bdellovibrionales bacterium
ACGTGAAGAGGTCGCCGCGCTCAAGCGGCGCCTGGATCAGCTGGAGAACCCGTGAAATTTCTGACAATGAACGCAAAGATGTCCCCTGTTGCCGCAGCCCTAAGCTTGCTCGAGCAGACTCTGTAGATACTCCAAGAAATCGGCGCGCGTGCACGGCACGCAGCCGACTTTGCCGACCACGACGCCCGCCGCGACATTGCCGAACACGCAGGCCTCGGGCAGCGTGAAGCCGCCCACGTGGGCCAGAGCCAGAGCCGCGATCACCGTGTCGCCCGCGCCGGTCACGTCGAAAACCTGACGCGCGAACGTGGTCATGTGGGTCGCGTCCTCGGGAGTGATCAATGTCATACCCTCTTGCCCGCGCGTGATGACGACGTTTTCGACTTTCATTTTCTGGCGGAGCCGCTCGCCGACTTCCAAGATAAAACCCGGACTCATGCGCATGTCATCGTAATCGAGCCCGCTCAGCTCCACCGCTTCATCGCGATTGGGCGTCACCACGTCCGAGCCCGCGTAAAATTTGGCCGGCGTCGAGCGATGCGGATCGACGAAAACTTTTTTGCCGCGGGCGTGCGATTCTTTGATGATCTGTTGCATGGCGGTCTCGCTGAGCAAGCCCTTGGCGTAGTCCTCGATGATCACCCCGTCCGCCGATGCCAGAAGATCGCTCACCTTTTGGATCACGCGCTTTTCAACCTCGGCCGACAAGTACTGCTTGCGCTCAAAATCGACGCGCACGATATGGTGGGGACCTGACATCACGCGGAGTTTGCGGGTGGTGGGACGCGCCTTATCGACAATCAAATGATCAGGACTCACGCTCGAACTCTTGAGCCGGCGACGCAGGTCTTCGGCCGCCGTGTCCTCGCCGACCACCGCGACCAGGTGCGCGATGCCGCCCAAAGAAGCCACATTCTGCGCCACGTTGGCGGCCAGACCGAGGCGCGAATCCTGCGACTGCACTTCGACCACGGGAACCGGCGCCTCTGGACTGATGCGGCGGACATCACCCAGAACATATTCGTCGAGACCGATGTCCCCGATCACGATCAGCTTGGTTTTACTCAAAGAATCCAGCCGGCTCGGGAAAGACTGTAGCAGCTGCCGCAAGGCCTGACCTTCAATGCGTGTCTCTTTCATCATACACTCCGAAGCGCTTTTTCTAGCACGCTTTACCATCACGCGTCGACTATCGACGAACGGGTAAGGACTGATTAGATTGAAAATCTCAGTTTTTTCCTCACGTTAGGAGTATTCCATGGAAGCTCTGACCAGTGGAGCTTTATATCAGAACACGATGAAGATTCTCGAAGACGCGGGAAAGCTCGTGTCGTTGAGTCCCAATGTCATCGAACGTTTGAAATATCCGCGGCGCACTTTGATCGTCGCCGTCCCCGTAAAAATGGACGACGGCCGCGTGAAGGTGTTCCCGGGTTATCGCGTGCAACACAACCAAACGCTCGGGCCCTTCAAGGGCGGCATTCGTTACCACCATCAAGTGGATCTGTCCGAGGTGGCGGCGCTCGCGTCGCTCATGACCTTCAAGAATTCGCTGATGGGGCTTCCGCTCGGCGGCGCCAAGGGTGGCGTGCAAGTGGATCCGAACAAACTTTCGAAAGCGGAGCTCGAGAATCTCACCCGTCGTTTCACTTCCGAGATTTCGCCGTTCATCGGGCCCGACAAAGACATCCCCGCGCCCGACGTCGGCACCGATTCGCAGACGATGGCGTGGATGCTCGACACGTTTTCGCTCGAGAGCGGATTCAGCCAGACGGGCGTCGTGACCGGCAAGCCGATCGAGATCGGCGGCTCTTTGGGGCGCGAAGCCGCGACCGGACTCGGCGTGATCTACGCGACCGAAAAAGCGCTCGAGAAACTGAACAAGCGCATCTCCGAATGCTCGATCGCGATCCAGGGCTTCGGCAAAGTGGGCATGTACGCGGCGATCGAAGGCTACGCCAAAGGCGCGCGCGTCGTGGCGGTCAGCGACGTCTCGGGCGCGCTTTACAACGAAAAAGGCCTGAACATCGCGGAACTCTCGCGTTACATCAAAGAAAAGAAAGTCGTAAAAGACTTCCCAGAGGCGCAGCACATCTCGAATGAAGACTCGCTCGAGCTTCCGGTCGACGCGCTGCCGCCGTGCGCGCTCGAAGGCGTCATTC
>DAISHW010000426.1:0-2152 GCA_036822295.1 Bdellovibrionales bacterium
CACTACGGCGGCAAGACCGCTGATCGCCAAAATCGCGTGCGAGGTGCCCCTCCCCAAATGAACGGGGTAGCGAAAAAATTCCGCCAAGATCGGCACATGCAACACTCCCCCGCCGATGCCGAGCAGGCTGGCGAGCACCGCGATCAGAAAACTCGCGGCGGTGCCGAGCCACTTCGTGCGCCCGCTCCAATAGCGCGCGCTCGCGTTCTTCTTCGCTTTGATCGAGCGCCAGAACACAAACGCGCTCATCGCGATCAAAAACGCGACGAACGCGGATTCGTAAGACTCGCGCGGCACCCAATGACTGAGCCAAGCCCCCAGCAACGCGCCGGGCACGCCCGCCGCCGTGAACCAGGCGACAGAGGGCCAGTGCACCGTTTGTCGTTTGGCGTAAATGATCGAGCCCGACGCCGCGTTCACGAACACCGCAAGCAAGGTCAGCGCGGTCAGATGGGCCGGCTTCATGTCCGGAAAAAGAAAAATGAACGCCGGCGCGAGCAGAAATCCCCCGCCCGCCCCGATAAGCGTGCCGAAGCCGCCGACGGCCACGCCCAGAAGTAAAAACCAGATGTCACTCATGGCTTGTCTTACTTTTTATTGCGGAACTTGGCAATCAAGCCGTTGCGCTCTATCCACTGCGCGTAGGCGACGTAATCGGGATCGACGCCCAGATGGCGTTCCTCGGTCTTCGCGCGGACATAATAGATGCCGCAGATCAAAGAGAGCATAATACACGAATGCGCCAGCGACCAGCTGGGCAACAAAACCAAGCTGGGCGCCATCAACAGCCACCAGGCCAGCGTCTTTGACCAATAGGCCGGGTGCTTGGTCCAGCGGTAAGGGCCGTTCGTGATGATCCCGCGATGCGTGAGGTTCGAGAAACGAAGCCCGAACATCACCGACGACCAAACGAAAATCCCCATAAGCAGAAGGTGAAGCGCCGCGACCGCGGTCAGAAGCGACGGATACGGCGCCAGCGCCGCCTGCCAGTTCCCGCCGTCGCGGGAGAGATAATTGTTGTCGAGCACGAACCAGAACGGATCGTAGCAGAACAAGGCCGCGGTCCAACCGAGCATCGTCGGTTCCGCCGAACGCAGATGCGAGTCGAAAATCCGCAGCGACATCAGATAGCCCGCCGACACCACGCCGACGTCCATCAAGAAGATGAATTTGTGGATCTGCTCGTAGAATTCCATGAACGACATCGAGAGAGAGAACCGCGATTCGCCCAAACGCTGCAGATCCGCCGTGAAATATGTGAACATCAGCGGCAGAAAAAACGCCTTCACGAGCCAGCCGAGCGCGTGCTGACCGAGCATGCGGCGATTCACCCGGTGCCAGCGCCCGAGCACGGCCTGGCCCGCCTGCCAGTAACCGTCCAGGGGGTCGCGCATGTGGCCGTCCACGAAGTAAATGTACGGTAAAGCGAAAATCAACCAGCCCGGCACGATCAGGCGCAAGAAGTTCCAGTACTTCTCGTAAAAATCGTTTTTGTAGATCGCAAAAAGCGAGTATCCGGCCCCGATCGCGGCGACGGTCGCCAATAAGCCCAGGTATTTCACCGCGACCCGCGCGCCCGACGGCGCGAACGTCTTGAATTCGAGCCCGCTCGAGCGGCGCTCGTGCACGCGGTTGAATACGATGTCGAGCGCGCCCGTGAAGAGCGAGTAGACGGCGATGCACAGGGCGGCCGCGATCATCGAGTCCGCTTGAATCACGCCGTATTGGCGCAACACCAGCATCGTTCCGGCCAAGGTCAGAAAACTGAGGGTGACGATCTTTCCGTCAGTGGCAGAGACGGGACGCGGATCTTTTACCATGCTTCATGTTTACAAATGAGACAGTTTTGGACAAGAAAAACCCCGGCACGCGTTTTATGGGGAGCGAACGCCGTCTCAAAAGGACACGCCGATTATTCTCAAAACGACTTAAGTCTAGTCACCCCCTCACCGATATAAATATGTCCATGCCTCTGACACGATGTCGCAGGTCCATGTCACGCCCAAGGCGCGGGCGGTTCATGTGGGAGACGCGTGTTGGGAAAAACGAAGCAAATTCGAATCGCGGCGGCGGCGTTGGCCTTGGGTTTCCTGGCCGTCATCGGCCAGCAATGCGCGAAGGTGAATCTCGAGGAATACCACGAGTACGACCT
>DAISHW010000427.1:0-2146 GCA_036822295.1 Bdellovibrionales bacterium
CGACTGCCATAGGAAGAAGTTGCTCAAACGGCTCTCGCCGCTGGTGCGTATGATCAAATCGGGGTCGGGCAAGAAGCTGGAAGGCATAAGCCTCGCCACCGTGGCATCGTCGATGTCTTTTTCGTCCAGCAAGCCCAACCGGGCTTGCCGCGCCACCTCACGCGCCATTTCGGTGATCTCTTGGCGCCCCCCGTAGGACAGAGCGAAAGTCAGCACTAGGCCCGTGTTGTCTTTGGTTTCGCGGATCGCGTCGGCCACCACCTGGCGCACCGGTTCCGGCAGACGATTCAGATCGCCGATCACCTGAAAGCGGATGTTCTTGGCTTTCAAGTTCGGAGCCTCGCGCTCGAGATGGCGGCGGAGCAGGGTCATCAAGAACGAGATTTCCTCGCTCGGACGGAACCAGTTTTCGGTGCTGAACGCGAACAGGGTCAAATAGGGAACGCCGAGCGCTTGGCAGGCATCGATCACGTTTTTGGCGACTTTCGCGCCGCGCACGTGCCCGAAAATGCGGCCGTGCCGTCGCGCTTTCGCCCAACGGCCGTTGCCGTCCATGATGATTGCCAAATGCCGAGGTACGTTCAAGACACAGCCCTTAAACCGTCATCAGTTCTTTTTCTTTGTCGGCCGCCAACTGATCGATTTTTTTGATGTAGTCGTCGGTGATCTTTTGCACTTCGTCTTGTTGGCGTTTGTTCTCGTCTTCGCTGATGACTTTGTCTTTGAGCTCTTTCTTGAGCTCATCGTTGGCGTCGCGACGAACCATGCGAACCGCGACCCGCGCGTCTTCGCAGATCTTCTTCACGCTTTTCACCAGATCTTTACGGCGATCTTCGGTGAGTTCGGGCACTTTCAGGCGAATGACTTTGCCGTCGTTCATCGGGCTCATGCCCAAGTCGCTCTTTACGATGGCTTGCTCGATCTCTTTTAAAATCGAAGTTTCCCACGGCGAAATCAGGAACGAGCGGGCGTCCGGAGTCGAAAGCGCGGAAACCTGATTCAGCGGAGTCGGCGTTCCGTAATAATTCACTTTGATGTTGTCGAGCATAGAGACCTGCGCGCGGCCCGTGCGAACTTTCTTGAGTTCGCCAAGCAGCGTTTGGATCGCCTTTTCCATATTGTCTTTTGAATTCTTAGCGGTCGCTGCACTCATGGTTTACCCCTGATTCTTAACGATCGTCCCGATTTTCTCGCCGCGCACCACGCGCGCGATATTGCCGGGCTTGTTGAGGTTGAACGTAATGATAGGAAGCTTGTTGTCCATGCAAAGGCTGATGGCCGTCGAATCCATGACTTGCAGGCCCTCTTTCAGCACGTCCATATAGGTGAGCTCCTTGTAGAGCTTGGCGTTCTTGTGCTTCTTAGGGTCCTTGTCGTAGATGCCGTCGACATTCGTGGCTTTCATGATGACGTCGGCGTTGATTTCCATCGCGCGCAGCGAAGCCGCCGTGTCGGTCGTGAAATACGGGTTGCCCGTGCCGGCCGCGAAAATCACCAGACGTCCCTTTTCCAAGTGGCGAATGGCGCGGCGGCGGATGTAGGGTTCGGCGATTTGCGCCATGCTGATCGCCGTCTGCACGCGCGTGGCGAGTCCGCGCGTCTCGAGCGCGTCCTGCATGGCCATGCTGTTGATCACGGTCGCGAGCATGCCCATGTAATCGGCGCTGGCGCGGTCCATCCCGGCGGCGCTTTGCGCGACGCCGCGAATGAAATTGCCGCCCCCGATGACCAGGCCGATCTCGACGCCAAGGTCATAGGCCCCTTTCACGTCGTCGGCGATCTGGCCTATGATTTCCGGATTGATGCCCGAGTGCTCCCCGCCCGCCAGGGCTTCGCCACTCAGCTTGAGAAGAATACGGCGATACTTGCTCTTTTTAGACGGCGCCATCTTACTGCTTAATCACCGCGGCGACTTCAGCAGCAAAGTCTTCTTTCTTCTTCTCGATGCCTTCACCGAGCTCGAAGCGGACGAAACGGCGGATCACTAGGTTCTCACCGATCTTCGCGATCAGTTCGTTCAGCATTTCGCTGACGGTTTTGTCGGGATTCTTCACGAACTTCTGATCGAGAAGGCAGATTTCCGAAGCCCACTTCTTGATTTGCCCGTCCAGGATCTTGTCCAGGAACTCGGGCTTTTTGCCTTTTT
>DAISHW010000428.1:0-2132 GCA_036822295.1 Bdellovibrionales bacterium
CCGCGTTCCTGCACGAGACGCCGGGGAACAGCGCGCGTATCGTTCGTTTCGTTCTTCCGTTGAAAACTTCGAGCTGGTCGGCCTTTACCGTGGACGCGACTCTCACGATCTCGGACATGGAGACGCCGATCAGCTTCGCGACTTGCGGCGCCGACACCTTCGCGGTGGGGCGAACTTCGAGCAATGAGTTCAAAGCGGTCCGCTTCCCGGCGCCTTCGGAAGCGCTGAGTTTCGATAGAATTTTGGACGTGGGGGCTTCGGATGTGTCCGGGGCGACGTCCGCGAGTTGCGTGGTCACGCATCCGCATAAAGCCGAGTCTCCGCGCGTTTTCGTACTCAATAATCCCGCGGCCGCGAATTCGATTTACGCGTTTGACGGAGCCGATTCGGATTGTGGCTCCGGCACGTCTTACGCGGCCCTGGGGGGCAGCTCGAACCTGGGACAGGGAACGGATTTACGCGCGGTTTTAGGCGTGCAAAATGGCCCGGGTGGCGCGCAGGGCTTCTTGGCGGTCCATACGGACGGGACTCACCCGTCCGTGGCGACCTTCGTGCCCGTCACTTGCGCAACCACCCTGTTAACCACAAACTCACCGACGACCGTGGGATCGTTTGGTCTCCCGGACGGCGACATCCGCGGGGCGAAATTTGTCGATTCTCCGTCGTATTCGATGGGCATGATGAGCGCCAAGCCGGGCTTTGCGATCTTCGGGGCGAACGGCAATTTCAATTGGCTTGAATCCCGCTGATAATCTATTGCGTCAAAAGCGATTTTCAGTTGCGAGCCAAGTGTTGAAAAGCACTTGGCTCGAGTGCTTTTAGCCTCTATTCTTCATTCGCACAAAATTCTAAATTCTGACGTGCATTCACGGAGGTCAGAGTCATGCTTACGTTTGAATTGCTCGAAAAACACGGCGAGCATGAACAGGTCGTTTACTGTCACGATAAAGATTGCGGTTTGAAGGCGATTATCGCCGTTCACAACACGACGCTCGGGCCGGCACTCGGCGGCACGCGCATGTGGCCCTATAAAAGCGAGGAAGACGCGCTGGTCGACGTTTTGCGCTTGAGCAAAGGCATGACCTACAAGGCTTCGGCGGCGGGCTTGAATCTGGGCGGCGGTAAGGCCGTCATTATCGGCGATCCCAAAAAAGACAAAACCGAAGCGTTGTTCCGTACTTTTGGCGCTTACGTGAATTCGCTGAACGGCAAGTACATCACGGCCGAGGACGTGGGCACCACCGTTCACGACATGGCGTACGTCTTCATGGAAACACCCTACGTTACGGGCATTCCCGTTTCATTCGGCGGCTCGGGCGATCCCTCTCCGTTCACGGCCCACGGTGTACTGATGGGCATCAAGGCCGCGGTGAAGGAAAAATTGAAAACCGACTCTTTGAAAGACGTGCGCGTCGCGGTTCAAGGTCTTGGTAACGTCGGGTATCACCTGGTCGAGTATCTGGCGAAAGAAGGCGCGGTCGTCACCGTCGCCGACATCGATAAAGACAAGGTGAAACGCACGGCGGAAAAATTCGGCATGAACTCCGTCGATCCGGAGGCCATCGTGACCAGCGAGTGCGATGTGTTCGCGCCCTGCGCTTTGGGCGCCGTGATCAACGATCAGACGATATCCAAGTTGAAGTGCAAAATCGTCGCGGGCGGCGCCAACAATCAATTGGCGGAGCATCGCCACGGCGACGCCTTGATGGAGCTCGGCATCCTTTACGCTCCGGATTACGTGATCAACGCCGGCGGCTTGATGAACGTGTTCGTGGAGCTTGAAGGCTACTCACGCGATCGCGCGTTCGAAAAGACGAACCAGGTGTACGACAGCCTGATGCAGGTCTTCAAGATCTCGCGCACCGAACATATGGCCACGCACAGAGCCGCGGATCGTTTGGCGGAACAACGGATCAAGTCGATCGGCAATCTTCGTCAACATCACCATGGCCGCATGGCCCGTCCGTTCTCGACGCTTAAAGAAATGACCAGCAGGCAAAAATAGGAGTTGGCGCAGTGAGTTCGAAAATCGACAAAGAAACGTTAAAGGGCCCGGATGCGTTCCACTCCTTCTCGGAGCGCGTGTTCAAAAAGGCGGAAGAGCATGCCCGTTTGATCGCGCTTGGCGTGGT
>DAISHW010000429.1:0-2128 GCA_036822295.1 Bdellovibrionales bacterium
GGGTCCGGATCCACCTTGGGAATGACCTGCTTTGTATACCACCGCCATGCCTGACGCCAGCAAAGGAAGTATTAACGGCGACCGTTCCTTCATGCTAATTTCGATATTCGACTCACCCGAAGCGCGAACGGTACTTACGTTGGCGAATTGTGAGCGGTTCGCACTTTTCATAAACAGATATTCAAGCGCGCGCAGGACGTCGCTCCGGCGGACAGGAGTACCATCGGAAAAGCGATGGTTCTTCGCAATCCCAATGGTGAGACGCGTTCCCGTTCGATCGAAGCTCCAAAACTCAGCCAGGCCCGGGAGAATCCGAGTCTCGTCGTCGAACCTGAAGAGACCTTGGTATAGGAGAAAATTGATCGAGGCCTGCGCCGTAGTCAAACAGTCCGCAGGATTGGCTGGCCGTTCAATTGAATAGGTGAGCTTGACATATTCCGAATTCATCGCGTGTTTGCCATTTGGCCAATGAAATTCCGCGAACGCCGTAAGCGCTCCGCAGGCGATCAAGACAGCGGCCAAAGAAACTAGGAACGGTTTCCTTCCAATGCGCCTCATCAATAGACCTTTGGAACAAGCCGGTAGTGAACGGTCGCCGCATAATCACGGTAGTCGCGATCCTGATTCATCATCTTTTCTTCCAAAATGATCCGGATGTGGGTCAGCGCGACGAACATCATCGCCGCTGAAATATTCCACATCGAAGGCACCATACAGACCGATCCAAACACGAGCAGTAGGTATCCGAGATACATGGGATGTCGAATAAGCGCGTAGACCCCAGAACTCACCACCGGCATACGACTCGGAAGCAGGCCGAAGCTGCGATTCAAATCCAGAGCCGCGAAGGCTGCGGCCAGGAATCCAAGAGCGAGCATAGACTGCCCGAGCTTCCATGAGAAACTGGTCTGAAGTCCCGGCGTGTACTCAATGGCCATCGGAAAAGCAAAATGCAAGAATGTGATGAAGATCGAAAACACGCTGAGGTCAACTCGCTCCACGATCTGGATGCGCCAAACCGCCCAGAGAAAAATTAAACGAATCAAAAAAGTTTGCATATGCAAAACTGAACGCTCCGAAACAAGCTCGATCGCTGCCCAAAAGCTCAGACTCACATAGATCGCGATTAAAATGTATTTTACTACGATCTGCATGGCACTTACCTCATGGAAAAGGCGAATCGCCCGCGCTCAAACGCGCAGACTGCGGATTGGCTTTGCCCAATTCAACCTGAACGCGTGTAGTGCCTGGAATAGTTTTCACCCAAACGCTCCACACGCCTTTACGACCGGCGAGCCTTTCGCTGAGGAAGCGCGCGAGATCGAGGTTCTCGACCTCCTCAGCCGATTCGATCTTCGTGCCGCTGGTCCTAGCGATTGGGAGCAAAACGTATTGGCCACCGGGATTCATAGCGATTTCGCCACCCATCTGGCGTAAGCCGTCTTCAGCGCCATTCGACAGGTAACGCGCCAACTCTTGACCGGTCGCGAACAATTCAAAGTTGTTCACATCACGAATCTGTACCTGCCAAGCGGCGAACACGTTGACACCGCAAAACAAGATTACCGCCACTTTCACTACATGCTTGGTCATCACTTTCTCCCTTCATTTCGTTTGAAGAATTCGATCAGCAATTGATTGTATGTTTCGGGTGCGTCGACGAAGCCGAAGTGACCGGCATTTTCGACGATGTGGATCTCTGTCTCGTAGGCTCGCCGGGAGCAAAGCTCCTGGGTATAGCTCGGATATATTACCCGATCTTGGCGTCCGCCCAGCAATAGCAATGGCGCGCGAGCGCAGGCGAAGCTCTCCGTGGTCGAAACACCCTCCGCCAATTCTTTTTCCACTCCTGAAGCGATCTCGGGAAAATAACGATTGTGATCGAACAATTGGACACCGAGCGCGCGGGTCATGGGCGGAAAATAATCATTCACATAATTGAGCATGCGATTGCGAAGCTTTACGACCGTATCCCTCACGGCGACGTTCGCGGCCTGAAGGCGCTCCCCTGCGTTATGCGCGGTGGGGTTTTCTTTCATGTAGATTTCTACCCATTCCATATCGGTCACGCCGGAAATGACCGCCGCTGGCTGCGCGCCGTATTTTTCAAAGAAACGAGTCAAGATCA
>DAISHW010000430.1:0-2124 GCA_036822295.1 Bdellovibrionales bacterium
GGGCCGTGCGTCTGGATTTTCCCGCCGATCGGTTGGGGTTGCCTTCGTCGCTCGTTGCCGAAGGTCTTTAATTTCGCTATTCTCCGGGCATGCTTTTTTACTTCGTTCGTCACGGCGAGACCGATGCCAACCGGGCGCGCGTGCTCGCCGGTTCCGGCGCCGATCATCCGTTGAACGCCGACGGCCATGCGCAGGCGCGCGTGCTGGCGGCGGCGCTGGAGACCCATATTCCGCATAGGATTCACCGCGTGGTTTCGAGTTCGATGACCCGCACGCGCGAGACGGCGGAGCATCTGAGCGGTGCGCTGCGCCTGCCGGTTGAGATTCATAGCGGTTTTCGCGAATGGCATTTGGGCGAATGGGAGGGCGGGTCGTTCGAGCAGTTCGGTTCGTTGTTGCTCGGCGATGGCGAACCTTCGGGCGGCGAATCCCGCGTGGCGTTTTACGCGCGGGTCGAGCGGGCGTGGCGGGATGTGCATTCTTCGCACGAGCCTTATTTGATCGTGGCCCACGGCGGGGTGTGGATGGCTCTCGCGGACGTGTTGCGGATTCCCAGGTTTGCCGTGCGGAATTGCCACTTGGTGCGGGTCGAGGGGCCGACGTGGCGCGCGACCGTTTTGAATGAGCGCAGTTCGCGTTAGATCGCTTTACACGACGACACGCATTCCTCGCGCGCTTGGCGGACCTTTTCGGGCGCGCGGCACTCGGCCGTGCGTTTGTGGCGGACCACCGACAGGTTCGGCGAATCGATCGTGGCGCTCAACCCGAATTTCGCGCGACAGGCGGCGACGGCGTGGCGGCCTAAGCCCTCGCGGAAGGTCGACGACTCTTTCAAGTAATCGCGCGCCTGGAAGCGGTTGACGCCGATGCCATCTTTGGACGGCGAGCTTTGCGCGATCACGAAATCGTAGCCGGCCGAGGTCAGCTTGGCGGCGGTGCAGTCCGCCGAAGTGGCGGCGCGCGCGAGACCAAACGGATCCGCGCCGACCTCATCGATCATGACGACGTGCCCGCTGATCGCGATGATGTCGCCCGGTTCCACCGAGCGGGTCTTGGTGACGGCGATCTTGGCCATGCAACGCAAACCGTTCGCGGCGGGATTCATGTAGGCGCGCGCGGGGATACCGCTGACCAACGTCGCTTTCAGCGGCTTCGCGGGATCGGGATTCATTTTCAGGCCTTCGATGGCCAGCGCGCTGAACACGTAGCCCGAGCAGTCGATACCAAGGACGCTGGTGCCGCTGCCGGCGTCGCGGAACATGTCGAGAACCATGGGCGCCGAGGAAGAGGCGTAAGGCTTGCCGCCGAAATCGTAGATGGGGGGGGAGTTGCGCACCTCGAAGCATGACGGCTTCGCCAGGCGCATGCCTTTAATGTAATAATGGCTTTCGTTGATCGACGCTTTGTTGCCGTAAACGCGTTTCATGCCTCCGGCCGGGTGGCGTTCGGCCAAGATCGTGATGCCGGTCACGGGCGCGGTGGCCGACGTCATCGCGGGCAGGCTCAAGACATCGCAGCTCTGATACAGGTTGGAAAGCACGCGGCGGGCGCCGACGACTTCGGGATTTTCGACGGCGCGGAGCTGTTCCCAGATCGTCGAAGCGACCGGTTCGGCTTCTTTGCCCGAGTCGATCTGAGGATCGATCTCGCCCGCGGGATCGCGACCGGTTTCAGGCGATTCGCAGGCCACGCCGAGCGCTTCCTCTTTCACGGCCAAAGTTTTCAACGACGACTCGATCTTGTCGGTCAGCTCCGCGTGAATCGAAGTCACGCGAATGCCGACTTCCATCTCGCTCAACGCTTTCTTCCAGCCCTCGACATCCGCAGGGGCGAACTTGGACTTGATTCCTTCCAGCGTCACTTCATAGTTGGCGACGAACGCATCGACGTAAGCTTCGAACGCCGAACCTTCAAGACCTTTCAGTTGGCCGGACTCGAGCAAGGCCACGCGTAGTTGATCACCCGAAGGATAGGCGCCGTCGATCTCGGCAATCTTATGTAGGGCGTTCCACATCTCACTTTGCGACGTTTTGCATCCGAGATTGCCCATCGAAGTGTTGGCCACGTCGGCGGCATGATGGCTGGAAGCCGCTCCACAAGCCGTGAGAGCCAGGGGCGCGGACA
>DAISHW010000431.1:0-2078 GCA_036822295.1 Bdellovibrionales bacterium
GTGTCCGCTCGGTCGAAGAGATGCCTAAACCTTCGGCGCTCAAAATCGGGCTCTTCCAATGTTTGGCGTTCATCCCCGGCATTTCGCGCGCGGCGGCCACCATCTGGGGCGGCCTGTTCGAGGGCATGAGTCTGACCGCCGCCACCGAGTTTTCGTTCTTCCTGGCCGTGCCGACGCTCACGGGCGCGAGTTTCTTGAAGCTCCTGAAAGTCTGGCCGACGCTCGAGAGCACGCAGATCGAAGCGATGGTTTACGGCAATCTGGTTTCATTCGTGGTCGGCGCGCTCGCGATCAAGTTCTTCGTCCACCTGGTCGCCCGGTACGGCCTGCGTTTCTTCGGTTATTACCGAATCGCGCTCGGCGCCGCGGTGCTGGCGATTTTGATGGCGGGGGGCGATATCAATTACCTCTGATCATCACGCTTTCAATTCCCCGGAACTTTTGAGCTTTCAAAAGCTCAAGGTTAATACCGCCGTTCATGCGAATTTGGATCCTGATTTTTATGCTGGCCGCGCCGTGGGCCCGGGCGAGCACCGTCGTCGCTTTTCCGAGCCATAAAGTTCGGGCGCCGAAAGATTGCGCCCATCGCCTGGCCTCGGTGACCTTATTCCCCGAGGTCTGGCCCCAGTTTGAAAAGTACGGCTCCTTCATTCAGACGATGTCGCAAGATCCCGAACGACACGTCTACTTTTTTTTCTCGTGGGATGTGATCACCCCGTTCGCCAATCCGCGGGCGCTGGGCTGGAGTTTGGCGCCTTGGCTCGGTGAAAGCGAAGTCATCCATATATTGAAGACGACGCCGCGTCTGAACGGCGAGCGGGCGGCGGTGAGCCACTCGTACTCGATTCATGAACTGCGCGTGCACTACCACCAGATCTCGTACACGACCGTGCGGGTGCCGCGCCTGTTCCGTTTGATTCACCGCGTGATCTACACGATCCGGGCCATGGAAAACTATCATGACGAAGAACCCTTCGCGGCGCCTGAGCTCGACTTCTCGAGTCTTTATGGAACGGCACCCTTAAGCGTCCGGCTCGAGCAGATGGTGAACTCCTGGACCACCGTCGGCTCGCACGAGGCCGAGATCAAGCGTCAGATCAAAACCTATTTGAATGAAACGCGACTTCGGGAATTCGATCGTGAAGACACGGCGGCCTTCGCCAAAGCCATGTGGCCGCAGTTCAAAGACACGCTTTCGAAAACGGTCTTCGTGCACGAGACCGTTCTTAAGCTTTTAGAGGACGAGCTTTAATGACAGTCGGTCGGATCGACCGCCGGAGGATTCATTTTCGCGTCGGCGATGACTGCCATCGCCGCTTCATGCGTGATCTCGCCGCGGCGGAGTTGGTAATAGAGTTCAATCTCTAAGTTCTGACGGGTGGCCTTCACGCGCTTGTGCTCGGGCCAAAGATTCATTTTGTCGTTGGAGCCGCCCAGAGCCAGCGGAATGAAGTGGTCGACCGTGTACTCGCCACGGCATTTTTGCGGAATGCCGTACTCTTGATAAATTTCTGTCTTGGTCTCGTACGACACATTGCGCAAGCAGTAGGGAACTTTTTCTTCATAGCGGTAGCCTATAAAATCAGCATCGTCTTTCGAGCAGAGGTCGCCAGAAGTCATTTCGGGATCGGGTTTGGTAAGAAAGTCCGCTTGTCCCTGAGCGCAAAATAACAGAATCCCTATGAGTAAGGCTTTCCCCATCTTGCTTAACCCCTTCCGTGATTGAGCGTTTCATCCATGTCCCTGATATGAAAATTTTGCAGGTGAAGTTCCAAAGTGGGCAACCCCACGGGCCTGTTCCTAAACAGATCCTGAAATTCGGCGGATCTCGGCTGTGGATTGTGGATAACCCGCCCTCGCGGTGCGCCATGAACTTGGTTAAATATCCGTTATGGTTGAAAGAACGGATTCTGATTCTCTGTGGAGGTTCATATGGGTCTCGGCCCGATGGAATTGGCAATCATCTTGGTTATCGCGCTTGTTATCTTCGGCCCCTCGCGACTGCCGGGTTTAGGCAAGGCGATGGGAGACGCGATTTGCGGCTTCAAGAAGGGTGTCGAGGGGGCGGACGAGAAAGA
>DAISHW010000432.1:0-2071 GCA_036822295.1 Bdellovibrionales bacterium
GACGTCGTCTTGGTATTCGTTCGCGATCGTCAGCACTTGAAAGAATTCATCCGCGTAGTCCGACATTTCATCGAGCGCTTGGCCCCAATCCATGTCGAGAACGGGATCGATCACGCCCATGTGGTAGAGAGCATCGAAGACGGCTTGTAGATTTCCTTGGAGATACATAGTTTTGCACCTTTCTCTCTAATGGACTTATCGGCACAGAATGAGAAAGGGACAGGTCTAGTTCTGGAGTTCAGGCACGGGATCTTAGCCTAGTGTCGGGGTGCCGCCGGCATCCTTGGCGTCCCCTCCCGATTCACCCACACACTGGGACGAAGCCCACTAACGAGCGATCAATTGCGCGGCCACGAGTAACAGTTTGAGAAGGACAAGCCATATCCCAAGCTGGACTCGAAAAAGCGCGACGGCATCACGATACGTATTCAGTTGTTTGGTCTGAATACTTTTCATAAGGCCCCCTTTCTGGGAGGGGCCGCTTGGAAAATCCAACGGTCCCGACAAGGGACTTGCTTTGCAAAGGCGTGCCTGCACTCAGGACACGCTTTTTTTCTTTTGGCGTCCGGCAAAGTCCGAACTTCACCGCGTCATATATATTATTTTAGTTTATTTGAACGCGTGGATGCGATACACAAACCGCAATGAAACGGCTTCGCTTCAAAGATTTTATGAAGGCGCGGGATAGGTTTGGTGGCGCGGATTTGAAGAGTCCTCCGAAGACCGCGAGGCCCCTGGCGGAACGTAAGTCGATGCACCTTTGTCTAAGCGGTAAATCGGGTGGGATGAGGAATCCGCGCGTCTTCGGCGAGATCCATGATGCGGTTTATTCCGTCGCGCGCATCGTGGCTTGGGAAAAGCGTTCGCGCTCGCCGCGGAAGCGGAAGGATTCATCAATCGCAAGGAAACCCGCACCGTCAAAGAGTACCGCGAGATATTTGAGGGGCTCTGATCCGAGCAACCCAACTTTGTCCGGACAAGGTCTCACGTCACCGAGATCGAAATATCCGGCTGAAGATGCCGCTCCCGGCCCGCCACCCACGGCGAAGTGAGCTGCAGCTCGCGGCACATCCATTCGATGGCGGGAATGGCCTGCTTGTGTTGGAATCCGCCCCAGACCGTCTCCGCGTCCCCGATAACGGAATTCAGATGTTTCTGGATCGCGGCCACGAGCGCGGCAGGCACCGACGTCCACGCGGGCTTGGGTTCGCAAGGTCTCACGGCGAACGCAGGCGGAAGCGATAGTCGACCACGCCGCGGTGGGAGAATTCTTTCATCACGGCGACGCCGGTCTCAAGAGAGTACTGGCTGCGCGTGTAACCGCGCGCGTAGGAATCGCAATTGAATTTCTCTTCGAAGGCGATCGTGCCCTTCGGCGCGACGGCGTTCCATTTCCGGCCGTTCCAGTAACGCATGCGAAGCATCCAGGGTTTGCGCCGCATCGGGCTCGCATAGGCTTCCAGGCACTCGTTCACGTCGACCACCAGCCGATGGTGCGCCAGGAATTCGGCTTTGCCGGGAAATAACGTCGCCATTTCGATCACCGCGCGCGCGCCCTCGTACCCCACGACGGTGTAGCGCTCGGTGGAATAAAGCTGCTCGGTGATGTCGTAGTAATCCCAGATCCATTGACGCCCGACCGCGAAATCGCCAGGTAACACCGTCGCGACTGGGGGCGCGCCGAACGCAATCGAAAAGAGCAGCGCCAGCCAAATCATAGAATATTCGCGGCGAGTTCGGCGAGTTCCGAGCGCTCACCCTTGGTGAGCGACACGTGGGCCGAAATCCGTTGGCCCTTGAAACGCTCGACCGAGTACGTGAGGCCGGAATTGCTGGCGTCGATGTACGGGTTGTCGATCTGATAACTGTCGCCGGTCAGAACCACTTTCGTGCCTTGGCCCGCGCGCGTGACGATCGTCTTGATTTCGTGGGGGGTCAGGTTTTGCGACTCATCCACGATCAAATACTGATTGGGAATGCTGCGACCGCGAATGTAAGTCAGCGGTTCGATGTTCAGCATGCCCTGGTTGATCAGCTCTTGCGCCCGGCCCGCGGCTTTCTTGTCCGCGCC
>DAISHW010000433.1:0-2063 GCA_036822295.1 Bdellovibrionales bacterium
GCGCGCCGAAGTCGAACGCTGCCTTGCCGCAGGCTGCGATCTGGTCATGACGAAGACGGTAAATCGTGGTGAACTCATCCGCACGTTGAACGATCTTTTGAATTAGGAGCCGCGCGTGCAGGCTGTGATATTGGCCGGTGGACGTTTATTCGCTTGGCCACGGCGCCATACTGACGGCACCGCATGAAAGCGAGGCCTGCTCGTCCTCGTTTTGCGGATTGTAAGCGATCATCGCCAGGTGCTCGGGCAAAGAGCCGTTCCCGGCGATCACGGTCTTTGCGATCAGACGACCGTTTTGCGACCAGCTGATGCCGCGCCAGCGCGAATCCGCGATCACATCGACGCGATAGCCGGCCGAAAAATCGACAGCCAGAATATCTCCGCCATGGCTGCCCATATTTTTGGCGGGCCTGGACAAAGATTTGATTTCGCTGCCGCCGGGAATACCCTTCGCGATCACTTGAACGTCACAAACGTAGCCCCGCGGGGCATTGGTCGCCGAAACTTGAATCCCCCCTAAGAATGCCATGATCGATAGGATCACACCGTCACCCCCATGTCGGCTTTGCGCTCTTCATTCGCCAAACTAAGCAGCAATGTCAAAGTTTCCGGGGTCGCGGCTCGCGCCATTTCGATGAGCCGGTCGATTTCGCGCTCAGGCTGATCGAGCGAATCCGCCGAGCCGCGCGGAACGGTCAGGATGTCGGAGTGGCGGGTCGTGAGCTCCGCGCCCGTCAGATAAAGTTCTTCGAACATCTTTTCGCCGGGGCGTACGCCCGTGAAGGCGATGCTGATTTCATCTTCGGTCTTACCCATCAACGCCATCAACGATCTGGCCAGATCCAGAATGCGAATGGGCTCGCCCATTTTCAATACGTTGATATCGCCGGGCTCGCTTAAGGTCGCAGACATCAACACGAGCGCCACGGCTTCCGGAATCAACATGAAGTAGCGGGTCATGTCGGGGTGGGTAAGGGTGACCGGGCCGCCCTCGATGATTTGTTTGGTCAGAAGGGGAACAAGGCTTCCCGAACTGCCGAGCACGTTGCCGAAACGAACCGACGAATAAGCGCGGCGCGTGCGCCGACCCGCCGCGGTCGCCATGATTTCACAAACGCGTTTGGTCGCGCCCATCGCGCCCACGGGATTGACCGCTTTGTCAGAGGAAACCATGACGAAGCGCTCCACCGCGAAATGCTCACAGAGCGAGATCAAATGCTTCGTGCCCAGCACGTTGTTCATGACCGCGGAGGCCACGTTGGCTTCGACCAAATGCACGTGCTTGTAAGCGGCCGCATGGAACACGACTTGTGGATGATAGCGATCGAAAACCTGCGCCAGCGCTTGCGGGTCTTTGATGTCGACCAACAATGGAACTATATGCTCGAAGTTTTGCGCGGCCGGCCTGAGTTCGCGGTCGATTTCGTAAAGCGCGAATTCGGAATGATCGAGCAGCAAAAGTTTGGCGGGATTGTAGCGGGCGATCTGCCGGGACAACTCCGCGCCGATCGACCCGCCCGCGCCCGTCACCAGCACGACTTTACCCTGCATCATGTTTTTAACCGTCGGGACGTCGATCTCACTCGATGGCCTACTTAAAAGATCCTTCAATTCTATCTGGCGGTAAAGCGCTTCGTTGCGGCTCAAGATTTGCGAAGCCGAAAAATGCGCGATCCGCTGGACGCGCACATTGAGTCTGCGGCACAGCACGACCAACTCGCGCATGAGTTCCGGCGCCGGTTCGGTGATCGCGACGACCAGGTCGGTGCAGCCGGAGCGAGACAGAATGTTCTCGAGTTCGTCGTGATTCCCTAAAACTTGAAGTCCTTGAATGCGTTTGTCGCGTTTTTCGCGGTCGTCGTCGATGAAGCCCAGCAGATCGTGTTCGCGCGCGGGATCGCTCAACAGGCGCTGCGCGAGCAAACGGCCGTTTTGTCCGGCGCCGTAGATGATGAGCTTTCCGAGCGCCACATGACTGCGCCCAGGTTGCATTTGCATCTAATGAATCTTACGGCGGGCCAGTCGCGCGCCCATCAAAAGCGCGGCGGCCACGAACGTGTTGA
>DAISHW010000434.1:0-2043 GCA_036822295.1 Bdellovibrionales bacterium
GAAAGAGCGCTTCATGGAGTGCGGCACCAATCTGTTCGGCAGCGGCTGGACGTGGCTCGTGGTCGACGATTTGGGCCAGCTCGAGTTCACCAACATGCAGAACGCCGATAACCCCATTCGCATCGAGAAAAGCCACCCGGTGTGGGTCTGCGACGTTTGGGAACACGCGTACTACATTGATTACCGGAATGGACGGAAGGAATTCCTGGAAGGCGCGTGGAAGCACGTGAACTGGGAGTTCATCGCTTACAATCTCAAGCACCGCCGCACCCCCAACATGACCAAGTACATGACGGACGATCCGGCGGACGTGAGCCAGTCCGAGATCAGCGCCCCGTCGGGGCGCTGATCTCTTCGAGTCTTGAAGTGAGGGCTTCGACCATCTCGGCGCTGTAGCGGGGAAGGCCGGCGGTGATGCCCGTTTCGGTGTTCACTTGAATCGCGTTGTAACCTAGGATTTCGACCGCCGGCATACGGCCCATGAACACGTCCGGCATAAAACTGGGTTTCTCGTCCGAGCCGAACTTGTTGTACGTGCGGGTGTGGATGCCTATGGCGACGAAAGACGAGGCGACGGTCTTGTCTCCCTGTTTTTGAAAGATCACCAGCACCTTGCCGTATTGGAAGATCTGATTGTAGTAAAAGAAGTTCTGCTGGTAGATGCCGACGACTTCGCCCTGAACGCCGGTCAGTTCGCTGACGGGTTTGCCGAACTCTTGTTCGTTCTTATAGAAGCGAATTTCAGATTGCGTCGCCGTTCCGCGGTCGATCGAACGCGCTTTGCCGACGCCCAAATTATGAATACCGATGAATTTCCCCCAATTGCCCGGATAGGTGTAGCACGATTCCACGCACAACGTGCCTTGATCCGAGCACCAGGGTTTCTCATTGGCGCGCAGGCTGATCAAGTCCGGTCCGCGATGGGGACGGCGGAAACTTTTCTCGCCGCACCATTTGAAGTTTTCGATGGGAACGCGGGTCGATTCGTCATTGGGATCCGTGTATTTCCCGGCAACTTCGGGCATGGTTTGGGCCGAGCTGATCTGTTGATTCTTGATTTCGCTTTTGATCGAATTGATGAATTCCAGATCGACGACTTTTTCAATCCGCAGGTTTTCGCCGGGCACGCCCAAAACCACTTTGCCTTTGGCCACGAACATCGTCAGTCGCTCCACGTCGGGGTTCGTCACGAGCTGCATCGGATCGACGTAGCCGTCGGCGGGCACCAGGTATTTGTATTCAAGCGGCTTGTCGGCTTTCCAGGACTCAAATGACGTCGGTTCCGCGTTCCAGGAGTAAAACGAAGTCTCGTCGCCCAGCGCCTGGTTCAAGACGTCTTCACTGACGACCGGCTGCCCCTCTGCAGGAGAGAAGACCTTGACCTCGCGGGCTTGCGCGCTCACGCCCATCACGGTCACCGCGAGCAGGGCTGAAATGGTTTTCATATGCGTCTCCCTTGTTCCGATTAACGGAAGAAAATTGGCCGCTCGTAGAGCGGATCGTTGTCACGCCCTTGACGCTGCCACTGTTGATAGAGGTCTTCGTCGCCCGGGATCAGATAGTCGTTGGTCGGTTCACTGACCGGGGCTTGCTCTTCTTCCGGAGAGAGCCATGCCATCTGGGATTCGTCTTCTTCCTCGCCGCTCGCGTAGTCGTCCTGGTAAGGCGCGTTTTCAAATTGCGAAATCAGATCGCTTTGGTTTTTTCCCCCCGTACGGCGGAAATACTCGGTGTAGTTGCCGATTTTGCGTTCCGTGATGAGATTCTGGATCTCCGCGGGCGGATCCTCGAGCGGCTCCATCGGGTGATACACGTCGAATGAAGCTTTAAAGATTTCGCCGACGATCGGCGCGGAAATCGCCCCGCCCGTCATCCTCGGGTGGGATTTGGGTACCAGCGAGTCGTTGTCGTATCCCACCCACACGGCGATGGTGAGCTGATTGGTGAATCCGATGAACCATACGTCGCGCGCGCGATTCGACGTTCCCGTTTTGCCCGCGATGACGCCTTCGAATTCGCCGAGCGCGCCGGCGGCTGTTCCGC
>DAISHW010000435.1:0-1379 GCA_036822295.1 Bdellovibrionales bacterium
GACCAAGGGACAGTTCTCGGCCACGGCGGAAGCCGGCTCGAAATTGAAGAACGGCTACACCAACACGACCGCCGGCATCGATCTGTGCTCGCTGGCGCTCGAGCTGGGGGCGACATTCGTCGCCCGCTCGTTCTCGGGTGACGGAAAGCAACTCGTGCCGCTCTTGAACATGGCGATCCGCCATCAAGGCACCGCTTTTATCGACGTGATCTCACCGTGCATCACCTTCGCGAATCACGAGGGCTCTTCGCGCTCCTTCGATGCGGTGAAGACCAACAACGTGCAACTGCAGGAGCTCGGCTTTTACCAACCTCAACAGGAGATCAAAGTCGATTACTCCGAGGGCGCGACGCAGACCGTGAAGCTCCCCGACGGCGCGCAAATCACTTTGCGGAAACTCGTCGCGGGCGATCACGATATCCAGCGCCGCGATCTGGCCCTTCAGCGCCTTCAGGAGTCCCGCGCGAAGGGAGAATTCCTGACCGGCCTGCTTTATTGGGACCGCAACTCCAAACCGCTCACCGACCAGATGAATCTGGTCGATCAACCGCTGCGCGATCTTGGCGAGGAAACCCGTCCGTCGCTCGAAGCGCTCGAGGAAATGCTCGGCCGCTTTGCTTAGCGATTTTAAGACGATCTTTCTTGGCACCCACGGGCCAGGTAAGACTAAAAACATTCAATGATTACCGACGCTTAATCAAGCACACCCCGTGTGATTGGAAGCGAGCGTGAGGGGTGAGCCAGTTCTTGAAAACCTTTCTTATTGATTCGCCGGGGATCCACGCGATACCGCTGAGTTTATGTTGAAACTTACGTGGATCTCCATTTTCGCCGTGGCCGTCGCGATTCAAGCACAAGCTCAGGTCGCGTTTCAGAAAACTTCCTTTGCGACTTCAGACAGCCGCTGCGCGGTCAAAAATTTGCGGGCATTGTTGGAAACCAAAAAACTGAACTATTCGGTGAAGTTCATTAAAGACAGCGATTGGTGGCTGACCAAAGGCTACGAGTTTGCCGTGATCAATCAAGAGAACGGCGCCGTCTACCAAGGTTGGATCACTTTCAAAGAGATGGTGTACGGCTCCGATGACGAAGGGAACCATCTTTACCGGTGCACCTGGGTCAGTTCGTGCCAAAAGAACGAAAACCTTTCCATTCACGATGAATCCGGCTCCGAAATTCTGAATGACCGGAGCTTCTGCAATTAGGCGCTGAGCGTCAGCCCTCACCGGCCGCCCCTAGACCATGTTAGCTTGTGTGCTACTCAAGCACCCCACGGTTCGGTAGCTCAGCTGGATAGAGCAGCTGCCTTCTAAGCAGCAGGTCGCAGGTTCGAGTCCTGCCCGAATCGCCATTCTTTCTAATGTCCGAACCAAGGACCG
>DAISHW010000435.1:1389-2021 GCA_036822295.1 Bdellovibrionales bacterium
GGGCGTTTTATTGCCCCCGACGCTCTCTTCCCGCACCAGCTTAAGCTGGTGATTCGGAATGTCCTCCTGACCAGCCATAAGCATATACATTTTCAATCCTTCCGGCGTCACAAGCACCTGCTTGAGTACCCGGCGAACCAGGCGTTTTTTCATCGCGCCGCTGGCCTTCCTGAATCCTCGCTCGAACTCTCGCAACCGCTCCGCGATTTCTTGGGTAAACGTGGAGATTTCCTTCTCAATCATCGCTTCAGAAAGAAAAGGCGTTTGCACTTCCACAAAGTCATTTCCGCAGTTCCAAATTGCTCGCCCTTTAACGTCGGGAAGCTCGTAAGCCATTTTGTTCCCGAGAACAGTATTCGATCCCTGAAGAGTTCCCACGCGGAAGCAGATGCGCCCGCCGATGTTCTCCTGCACGTCGGTTTCGATAGTCTTCGTCGTCACTTTTTGCGTGGCCGCGATCAGGTGGATGCCTGCCGCACGCCCTACGCCAAACTCGTTCATCCCAACCAGGGACTCGAATTGATTACTGAGAACCAAGTCGCCCACCAAAGTGTGCTGGAGGCCGGGGTGGATCGTTTGTACGCTGGGCATAGGCCAGGGGCTTGACCCGGTTTAAATCTTCCAGTCGTCCC
>DAISHW010000436.1:0-1934 GCA_036822295.1 Bdellovibrionales bacterium
TATTCGCGCACGGCCTCGATACCGACGGCGGGCTTGGCTTCTTTCGCGCACGCGGTCTGCCAACCCGGGAAGCGCCGAGCGACGCCCGTGCCCTCGGCGCTGGTCTTCGACGCCCAGAGCTCTTCGAAGACGGCCGTGGCCTGCAGGGCCGAAGCGCCTTCGACGCGCAGGTCGCGGTCGACGTAATTGTTCTCCTGACTCAAACCGAAATACTCGTCCGAAATGTTGCGGCCGCCGCTGATGTAGCGCTCATTGTCGACGACCATCATTTTGATGTGCAGGCGCAAGTTCGCTTCCCCGCGATTGTAGTACTTGATGCGCAGGCCGGCGCGCGCGGCGTAGTCCGACAGAATCTTTTCGCGCGCCGATTTTTGTTGAAGGGCGTCCACGATCAAACGCACGCGCACGCCCTGGCGGGCCTTTTCGGCGAGTTTCTCGAGCATCAGCTGCGTCGATGAATGACAGGGCTCGAAGATGAACGTCGCGATGTCGACGGATTTCCGGGCGCCGTCCGCCATGTCCATGAAGGCCGCCAGCGCTTGCGGCGCGTGCGCCAGGTATTGAACCTGATCGGCGCGCGCTGGGGTGTTCGTCCACATGGCGATCGCGAATAGGAATCCAAGATTTTTCATAGGGGACCTATCGGCGCCACGAAGGGAAATCCGCGTTTCGCGCCGACAGGACTAAAGAATCCGATCTAGAACCCGTAAGGAAAAAACATTCCGGTCAAAATGTCGAAGTGTAGACCAGCGCCGCGTTCTCAGATTGGGGCGGTCATTCTTTTTGGGAATGCCAATCCCGGGCCGTGATCAGCCGCGCGCCGCGCTTGAAGGTCAGGTAGGAATACGCCCATTGCCACAGCACGAAGAAGCGGTTCTTGAAGCCGATCAGAAAGTAGATATGAATCAGCAGCCAGAGCATCCACGCGAAAAAACCGCCGAAACGAAAACCGGAAATTTCGGCGACGGCGCGCCGGCGACCGATCGTCGCCATCTCGCCTTTGTCGACGTACACGAACTTGTCGCGGCGATTTTTAACGATTTGCTTGGCGACGAAGCGACCTTGCTGAATCGCCACGGGCGCGAGCCCCGGGAGCGGTGGCGCTTCGCCGGACGGGGATTTGCGGGCCAGATTCGGGGCGTGGGCCTGATCGCCGATCACATGGACTTCGGGATGACCGGGCAGGGTCAGATCCCCGCCCACGATCACGCGGCCTTGCTTGTCCAGCGCCGCTCCGTCCAGGAATTTGTTCAAGCGGGACGGCTTCACGCCCGCGGCCCAGATCGCGGTTTTGGCGCGAATCACTTCGCCGCCGATGCGGGCGCCATGGGCATTCACTTCGTTGACCCGGCAGCTCAGCCAAATCTGCACGCCGAGTTCTTCCAGATCGCGTTGCGCGCGCTTGCCGAGCGATTCATCGAACGAGGCAAGGAGCCTTGGACCCGCCTCGATCAGGATCACGCGCGCGACGGACGGGTCGATGTTGCGGAAGTCACTGGCGAGCGTGTAGCGGGTGATCTCTCCGAGCGCGCCGGCGAGCTCGACGCCGGTGGGGCCCCCGCCGACGACCAGAAAGGTCAGCCACTCGCGCCGGATTTCGGGATCGGTCGCGGCCTCGGCCTTTTCGAACGCGAGCAAAACGCGGCGTCGGATTTCCGTCGCCTGCTCGAGCGTTTTAAGGCCCGGCGCGAAGTCCTCCCATTCGTCATGGCCGAAGTAGCTGTGCTCGGCGCCGCACGAGAGCACGAGCTCGTCGTAAGCGAATTCACCGGCCGACGTGAACACCCGGCGCGTCCCGATGTCGACTTTTTCGACCTCGGCCATAAGAACGCGAACGTTGCGGCGGTGGGCGAACAGGCTCCGGATCGGAGTCGCGATATCGGCGGGCGAAAGGCCGGCCATCGCCACTTGATAAAGCAAAGGCTGGAACAGAT
>DAISHW010000437.1:0-1919 GCA_036822295.1 Bdellovibrionales bacterium
GGCGTCGGTCTCGCGGATGTTCGAAAGGAACTTGTTGCCTAAGCCTTCGCCTTGCGAAGCGCCCGCCACGATCCCGGCGATGTCCACGAATTCGATCGCGGTCGGCACTTTGGTTTGGGGCTTCACGAACTTCGAGATCTCGTCCAGGCGGTCATCCGGAACCGTGACGATGCCGATGTTCGGATCGATCGTGCAGAACGGGTAGTTGGCGGCTTCGGCCTTGGACGCCGTCAACGCATTGAACAGCGTGCTCTTGCCGACGTTCGGAAGTCCGACGATTCCACATTTGAGTCCCATCACTTCACCTCGTTCGCGATCGTTTTGCTGTTAAAAGCCGAGCTCGCCGCGCCCATGCCCTTCGAGCACCAAAGTTTAACGCCATCGATGGCCAGAGCCAAGAAATCCGGCATCCGCCTTTGCTCGTCTTTCGAAAACGGATGCAGAACCCACTCATGAACTTCCATCACGCCGCGGGTCTTACCGCCCTGATCATCCACAAACACCGGCGGACGCCCGACGCCCAAGCGCAGCCTGGCATAGTCGTCGGTGCCGAGCATCTGATGGATATTGCGAATCCCGTTATGCCCGCCGTGTCCGCGCTTTTGCTGAAAGCGCATGTGTCCATAGGGCACGTCGACCTCGTCATGCACGACCAACAGGTCCGAAGCCGACATATTGTAGAACTTGAGCAAGGGCTGAACGCTTTCGCCCGACAGATTCATGAACGTCTGGGGCTTGCAGGCGACCACGACCTGGTCGCCGATTTTGATCTTCTGAGTTTCGGCTTTGAATTCGTTCTTGTACTGACGGCCGCCGGCCGAAACCTCAACCAGCGCGTCGATGAACAGAAATCCGATATTGTGACGGGTGAGCTGATACTTGGGGCCAGGATTTCCCAGCCCGACGATGAGTTTCAACCGGCCTCCCGGAGACTACTTTTTCTCGGCGGCGGGAGCGGCGGCACCGGCAGCGGGTGTCGCGCCCGCGGCAGGGGCTGCGCCCGGAGCGGCAGCGGCGCCTTCGGCGGCGGCGACCGGAGCGGCGACGGCTTCCTCTTTCACCTCGGCGCACGAAACGATGGTTTCTTCCATGCTGGTGATGACTTTGAGGTTCTCAGGAAACTTGATGTCCGAAACGTGCATCGACTCGTTCAAGCCCATCGGCGTGATGTCGAGTTCGAAGAATTCCGGAATTTCGAGCGGCAAGCATTCGATTTCGACGTCACGGCGAACCATGCTGACCAAACCGCCTTCCGCGGTACCTGCGGCTTTACCGGTGATGCGGACTTCGACGTTGACGCGAACCGCTTGGGTCATGTCGGGAGCGAAGAAGTCCATGTGAATCGGACGGCGGGTCACGGGGTGGATGTCCAGGCTCTTACGGAGCACTTTCAAGCCATTCACGCCGCCGTCTTTGGAATCCAAAGTAAAGATCGAGTTCTCATAACCGCGAGCCGAGTATTTGACGGCATCGTTGATCGGAATCGAGATCGACAGCGGCTTGGTCTTCGGTCCGTAAACGACGCAAGGTACGAAGCGTTCCTGGCGAAGTCCGCGGGACGTGGCCTTTCCAGGTTCACGAGCGCTAGCTGCGATTTTCAAGTTTTGCTGGGTCGACATTGGGGGCTCCTAGTTTTTTCCAGTCTAGTTATCAAAAAGCGCACTGACTGAATCGTACGTGTAAATCCGGCGGATCGCTTCCGCCACCACCGGCGCCACCGAAACCACCTGAAACTTCGAAGACGCCTTGGCGGCCTCTTTCAAAGGAATCGTGTCGGTAACCCACACCTTTTCGACGCCGCACTCTTGAAGTCTGGTCAGAGCGGGGCCTGAAAAAACAGGGTGGGTGGCAACGGCAAACACCTTTTTTGCACCATTGTTTAGCAGGCTGTCAACGGCTTGCACCAAGGTCCCCGCCGT
>DAISHW010000438.1:0-1905 GCA_036822295.1 Bdellovibrionales bacterium
GGGACGACTGGAAGATTTAAACCGGGTCAAGCCCCTGGCCTATGCCCAGCGTACGAATTTATTCGCAAAGACTAGACATCAAGACATAGCTTTAGGAGACTTTTTGCGGAGGCAATATGAATATTTCAATGGCAATTATAGCATTATTTTTTTCTTGGAATGTTTCTGCAAATTCTCAACAGGACATGTTTAAGATATGTTCCACTGATGATGGTACTTTAGACAATATTGACGTATTCCCTATATGGCATTCTGAGCCAGACTCGGCGTTATTTACTTCATTTAATAATTTGACAACCAATTTTGGTTTTTCTCATTCTACTTGCTCTCGGACGACAACGGTTGAAGATAATCTGTTCGATAATAGTGGAATCAACTGTGATTTTATCCCAAAGAGTGTTGACTGGGCATTGCGTCTTCATGGCCAAATCGCAGGGAAGTTTGAAATTAAGGATGGTGTGGAGCTCAGTAGTTTTCAACAAGGTCAGGCTCCCACCTTTGAAATAATGGGGGGCGCACTTAAATTTGAGCTAACTCGCCTGTGTCGGAGAAAAATAAACGGAACTCTTACCAATGAAATAATCTTGGAATCTCTTAGCAGCGGTGGACATTACCAGTATCTTATTCTGGATACTGCTCTCTGAATAACTGGCGTATGCCTTCGTAGAGCCTCGTTTTCTGCAGTGAATGCCGCCCGCAACGCAGGCCTCAAACGAATTCGAATGGTGTACTTTCTTAAATTCATCTTTGCGGACATCTACACCGGCACCCTGGCTGACTATATTTCTAAGGGCGAACTCTATCCGCACATGTTTAACGGAATGGGATTTGATAAAGGAGTAACAATTCCAGGAATGGATCTTAAGGACGAGCCACCGAGTTTTGAGGATCGTGGTGATCATTATTTTGCTGTAATGAAAAACCCGTTTGAAGCTGTAGCCCGACTGAACGGGGAAAAAATTCCTCCACCGATTGAAATTGAAATCATCCTTAAGAAGTAAAAAGGTCACATCCAAACCCCCTTCAATCCTGCGTGGTCCGGCTGCCGGTTCAAGCTGACCTCTTGAAAATAGAAGCACCCGCCTCCAAGATCGTAAGCCCTGCGTAATCAACAGTATTGACGGATTCGACGTGCATGTTGCAGCGGCGTTTCGATTTCATCGCTTTCCGTAAGCCAGGTCAGAACATTTTATCCAATATTTGGCTTTTCAAAGACCGCCCTTTCTCAACCGCAACGCATTTCCAATCACCGAGATAGAGCTCAGACTCATCGCCAGACTCGCGAACATGGGACTTAAGAGCATCCCGAAGACCGGGTAGAGCGCGCCCGCCGCCAGCGGCACTCCCAGCGCGTTGTAGAAGAACGCGAAGAAAAGATTCTGCCGGATATTCTTCATCGTCGCTTGGCTTAAGCGATGGGCTTTGACGATGCCCATCAGGTCCCCCTTTACGAGGGTGACGCTCGCGCTTTCCATCGCGACGTCCGTGCCCGTTCCCATCGCGATTCCGACATTCGCCTGCGCCAAAGCTGGAGCGTCGTTGATGCCGTCACCGGCCATCGCCACGCGCTTCCCCTCGCTTTGCAGGCGCTTGATCACCGCGTTCTTTTGCTCCGGCAAGACCTCGGCCTCAAACCGATCGATGCCGATTTGAGCGGCCACGGCCCGCGCGGTATGAAGACTGTCGCCGGTCAACATGATGACTTCGATACCTTTGGCGTGAAAATACGCGATCGCCTCTTTCGTGGTTTCTTTGATGGGGTCTTTGATGGCGAGAACGCCGGCCGGCTTCCGGTCGACCGCGACCAGCATGGCTCCGTGTCCCGTTTTCTGAAGGTCCTCGGCGATTCGCGCGAGCTCTTGAAATTCCATCTTGAGCTCCGACAGCAAACGTTTGTTGCCGACC
>DAISHW010000439.1:0-1896 GCA_036822295.1 Bdellovibrionales bacterium
ACTGCAGTCCCGCGAAGGCGCAGGCCGCGAAGGCGGTGGAGGACGCCGGCGTCGGCGCGGGGGGCGCGGTCGCGGACGCCGCTAGCGCTAAACCCCGAACGAGCTGCCGCAACCGCAAGTCTTGGTGGCGTTCGGGTTTGAGAAGATGAAGCCTTTGCCGTTCAAGCCGCCTTCGTAATCCAGAACCATGCCCAATAGATAGAGCAGGCTCTTACCGTCGACGACGACTTTGGCGCCGTTCATCTCGAAGGACTTGTCGCCTTCTTTGATTTCGGTGTCGAATTCCATCTTGTACGAGAAGCCGGAACAACCACCGCGTTTCACGAACACGCGCAGGAAAGAATCGCTGGCGGCTCCGTCTTCGGCTTTAAGAGCTTTGATACGTTTGGCGGCGGTCTCTGAAACTTGAATCATGTCTTATATATAGCATGAAATCGGGGCCCGGCGCCAGGGGGTTGAAATCACCGTGGTTTCAAGTCTTTATTAGGGTTTATACTCCACGTACTTACCGCCCTTGCACGTCACATAGACCATTCGCATGCGGCCATCGATGTCGGCGCGATAGTCGACCCGGACCTTGCCGTCCTCTTTGCAGCGCATTTTCGGGTTGTAAATGTAGCCCTTGGGACGGACTTTGCCCTTTTCACAGGTCGTGAATTTCTCGGTGCCCACGCGGCCGGGATACCCGTACTCCCATTTCACCAGCCACTCGCCCTTCGGGCACTGGCTCGAGCGGTGATAGCTGATCGAAGAATAAGTCGGGCGATCCGTTCCCGAGCCGCCGCCCGCGGATTGCGCGCGAGTGACGTCACCAGCCCATACGAATGCCAACATCAACAACCACTTCATTGTTTCGATTCTCCGACGGATTTCAAACAATCCAAACCCGCGTGATTCCAAGCGAGTATGGTGTCCTTCTTCGGCGCCTCTGCCGAAGAAACGATCAGTTCTTTTAGCGCGACGTTCACTTTGCGGTAAAATTCTTTTTTCAGGGACTCGCAGGTGACGACGAACAGCGTCTCGTACCAACAAGGCCCGTCCTCATGCATGCGCGCGATCAGGCTCATCGACATCGACAGGAATTCCGAGATCTTCAAATCCCCCAGATCCAGATGGTCTTTACCGACCACGATCATGTCGTTTTCGCGTCGCCAAAGTTCGGCGCTGAACAATTGCGCGGCGAAGTCCTCGGCCAGCTCCAACGGCAAACGCATTTCGTGCGCCAGATCGCGCCAATCGCTGGTCGCGGGCCGCAAGGTCGGCAGTAGATAAAAAAGCGTGTAGCGCAAATCGCTCTTGAGTTCCGAGATGATGTGTTCGCGAGTCGTTTGATTCTTGGTCGGCCGTTCAAGGCGGGTCTCAATCATCGCGGCGCCTTGCCTTTCGTGCGCTCGTTCGCCAGGCGTTGCGCGATCGCCAGCACGGCTTCGCGCTCGGCTCGCGACATGCGGCGGAGCATCTCTTCGAGATCGCCGCCGCGCTCCTCGGGCGCGTTCGTTTTTTTATATCGGATGAGCGCGCGATCGATCAGATCTTCGACGGACACGCCGATCTCCTCAAGCAGTTCAACCAGGCGCTCAGAGTGGATGTCGCTCTTGCCTTTCAGAAAAATATTAAGGTGGCTTGGCTGCATGCCGACGCGTTTGGACAGTTCGACCTGGGTAAGGCCATAAAGCTTCGACAACTGACTGATCTTTGCGGCGAACCGCTGAAATCGTTGAGAAGGCACGGTCAGACGGGACCATAAGGGCGGTGAGTCTTGCAATTTTATAGGGTGGGGTGAAATTTTTACCGTGGGGTGCGCGGCCTCCGGACGGGCCAGAAGCCACGCGAAAGTATCAGTTCAAATTCAGATTACGGCATCACGTATTTGCCACCGCGGCAAACTTTGGTGAC
>DAISHW010000440.1:0-1896 GCA_036822295.1 Bdellovibrionales bacterium
ATCGGTAAATCGACGCCCGCGGGTAAATACCTGGTCGATAAGGGCGTGGAGCCCGCCGACTTCAATTCGTACGGCGCTCGTCGCGGCAATCACGAGGTCATGATTCGCGGCACGTTCGCCAACGTTCGCATCAAAAACAAAATGGTCGACAAAGAAGGCGGACTGACCAAAGTGTTCCCTGGGGGCAAAGAGACCACGATCTTTGAGGCCTCTGAGCACTATGCTCAAAAGCACACGCCATTGGTGGTGTTTGCGGGCAAAGAGTACGGTTCGGGCTCCTCGCGCGACTGGGCGGCGAAGGGCACGCGTTTGTTGGGCGTGCGCGCGGTCGTTGCCGAAAGCTTCGAGCGCATTCACCGTTCGAACTTGGTGGGCATGGGCGTTTTGCCGATCCAACTGCCGGACGGCGTGAAGGTCGATTCGCTGGATTTGACGGGCGACGAAGAGATCTCGATCTCGGGCCTCGACAAGATGAATCCGAAAAGCCCCATCGAAATCGTGATCAAGAAAAACGGTCAGACGAAGACGGTGAAGGCCGAATCGCGGATCGACACGCCGAACGAGCTTAAGTACTTCCGCAGCGGCGGCATCTTGCCGTTCGTTTTAGACCGTCTGGCGAAGTAAGTCTGAATCCCCGAAACTCCGGCGGGAGCAGAGTTTTGGGGATCGGCTTTAGCCCTGATAGGCCTGTTCCAGGCGTTTGATATCGAACTTCTTCATTTTGAACATCTCGTTCATCGCGCGGCTCGCGCCGGCTTTGTTTTTTGAGTCGAGCATCTGTTGGAAGACCTTGGGCACGATCTGCCAGGACATGCCGAACTTGTCCTTGAGCCAACCGCACTGGACCTCCTGGCCGCCTTGAGCGGTGAGCTTCTCCCAGTAGTAGTCAATTTCCTTTTGGTCCTCGCAGGTGATCACGATCGACACGGACTCGTTGAACTTGAACTCCGGTCCACCGTTGAGCGCCTGGAATTTTTGACCGTTCACTTCGAAGTCGACGGTCATCACTGAGCCCTCGGGGCGTTTGTGGAACTCAAAGCCCTCTGGGCCGTAACGATGGATATCGCCGATTTTTCCGTCTTTGAAGATCGAGGCATAGAACTTGGCGGCGTCCTCGGCCTCTTTGTCGAACCAGAGGCAGAGCGTGAACGGTTGGGTTTTCATAGGATCTCCTTTGTTGGGCGATACATTACCGCCGTCCAAGAGATTGGCAAAGCCTGTAGGCCCGGCGCGCTTATTGCCAAAATGTTAGCGTCCCATTTTGGGATCGACTCTATTGGATTTAAAAACAATGCCGATAGGGTTTTACAATGATTACCGTTCAGCCCTCAGCCATCCGCGTCTTCGTTTTCATCGCGATCCTGCTCTTCGCTATTCGCGCCTTCGCCGGCCTGTAGACTCCGCCTGGCGGAATTTTGTGGGACAGTATATGACACGCCCCCGTTAGAAAACGGAACTACGTACCGAAAAAGGGAACTACGTCCCCCTTTTTAAAGCTCGATTTGGCTGCCGATTTCGACGACTTGGTCGGCGGGGATGCTGAAGAACTGGGTCGCGCGGAAGGCGTTGCGGGACATGAAGGCGAAGATATGTTCGCGCCATTCGGCCATGCCGCCCGGACGACGGGCGGCGATCAAAGTTTCGCGGCCCAAGAAGAAGGTGATTTCAGACAAAGGAATGTCCAAGCCGCGCAATTTCATCGCTTCGAGCACTTCATGGATATTCGCGGTTTCCATGAAACCGAAGAAGCACGAAACCCGGTGAATGTTGCCGGCGAAGCTCTCGACCCGGGCACGCTCGGCGCGTTGGATGCGCGGGACCTCGCGGGTCTGCAAACTCAAGACGATGACGCGTTCGTGGATCACATGGTTGTAGCGCAAGTTGCGCGACATCGCG
>DAISHW010000441.1:0-1242 GCA_036822295.1 Bdellovibrionales bacterium
CGCTTCGAACAGGTTGCGGTTCACCTCTTGCCAATCGCGCGCCCAGTAATTGTTGTTCGAGCGCGTGGTGATGTCTTGCGCGATCCCGCGCGCGCGATAGGGGTCGGCGATCTTCAAACGAAAGCCGTTGACGCGTTTGCCGAGTTCGACGAACTGCTGAACGTGAGCCATGTCCATGATCACGTAGCGCGAATCGAAATCGTAGCGGCCGAAATTCAACACGCCCGCCACGCGAAAGCGCCCGAGCTTGGGACGAAAACCCGCGGCCTGATTTTCGGTGGGCAAAGGAACGACGATCCTGAACGTGTCGCCGACTTTCAATTCGAACTTCGACGCGATGCCTTTACCGATCAAGACCGAGGGCACGCCGTCTTCGCCCATTTCCAAACTGAAAGTCCCCGCCACCATCCGATCGCGCAAGTTCAAAACGTTATGTACGGTCGATTGCTCGACGCCTTCGATCAGCACGCCGTTGATTTTCCCGCCGTGAGCCAAAATCGCTTCGGAATAAATGAACGGCGTCTCGGCTTGCAAACCCGGCACCCACTGGCGAATTTCATCGAGCATTTCCGTTTGGTCGCCGGCGCCGCGCTTCATGATCAGGATGTGGCCGACGGCATCTTGCACGGTTTTTTCGAGCGTCGAATTGTAACCGCTGAACACGGCCATGCTCACGACGAGAGAGGACACTCCGATCGCCATGCCCAGCACCGCGAGCGAAGTCGAAAGATTGAAGAACCGTTTGAATGATCCGAAATAGCGAACGGCCAACCAAACGGCGGTGTTCATGCGGGCGGCCTTCCGGCCAAAGCCTTGTCCCGCAAATACGCGTGAATAAAGCCCGCGAGTTCACCGTCCAAGACGGCCGCGGGATTTCCCGTTTCAAAATCCGTGCGGTGATCCTTGGCGAGTTGGTAAGGGTGCAAAACGTAAGAGCGGATCTGCGAGCCCCATTCGTTCGCCAAACGCTCACCGGCGATGGCGTTAAGTTCTTTCTGCCGCCGCTCGAGTTCTTTTTCGTAAAGCGCGGCTTTGAGCATCTTCAAAGCCTTCGAGCGGTTCTCGTGCTGCGAGCGTTGCGTTTGGCAAGAAACGACGATGCCTGAAGGAATATGAGTCATACGGATCGCCGAGTCGGTCTTGTTCACGTGCTGACCGCCGGCGCCGCTCGCGCGGTACGTGTCGACTTTCAAGTCCGATTCGGCGATCTGGATGTCGATGTTGTCGTCCATCTCGGGCCAC
>DAISHW010000441.1:1252-1893 GCA_036822295.1 Bdellovibrionales bacterium
CGTGTAGATCGAGGCGAAGCTCGTGTGGCGGCGCGCGTTGGAATCGAACGGCGAAATCCTGACCAGGCGATGCACGCCCGACTCCGCTTTCATGTAGCCGTACGCATAGGGTCCGCTGACCAAAAGGGTCGCCGACTTGATTCCGGCTTCTTCCCCCTCGTTCAAACTCAAAACTTCTACGCCGAACCCCTGACGTTCGGCCCAGCGCGTGTACATGCGCAAGAGCATCGAGGCCCAGTCTTGCGCCTCGGTGCCGCCCGCGCCCGCGTTGATCGAAATGTACGTGTTGTTGCCGTCGACTTCGCCGTTCAAAAGGCTCTTGAGCTCCAGATCGCCGATCTTGGCTTGCATGCCCGCCAGATCGCTTTTCACCTCGTTGAACGAGCCCTCATCGTCGGCTTCGACCGCCATCTCGAGCAGCACCAGATTGTCTTCGACTTTCTGATGGAGCTCGCGGTAATCGGCGACCGATTTTTCCAAGAGCACTTTCTCCTGGTTGATCTTCTGCATTTCCTGGTGATTGTTCCAGACGGCGGGGTTCTGCGCCTTCTGCTCGAGTTCTTCTAGGCGCTTCGACTTGACGTCGATGTCAAAGATACCTCCGCAATTGGGAGACCTTGTCTTGCATTTTCACGAGTTCG
>DAISHW010000442.1:0-1887 GCA_036822295.1 Bdellovibrionales bacterium
AATTCCAAATTCGGATGCACGCGATGAAAACGCACATCGAGCCGCGGATAGTCGTCGCGGACCACGGGACGGAACTCGGCGCCGCCCGTGTCGTTCACCCAGCGATCGGCTTGCTCGAACGGCGTGGGCTCGACGCTCAACGGCCGGCCGTCACTCACCGCGACGCCCAAGCCCGCCGGCACCGATACGGTTTGTCCCGTGCTTTTCGCGCGCACCTCGACCGAACCGTCGAGCGTGCAGACAAAGTCACGGCCCGCGCCCGCGTCCACAAAGAATTCCGTTCCGCGCACGCCGGCCACCGCCGCCGGAGTCTCGATATGAAAGCCCTGTCCGCTTTCCGGCTTCACGAGCGCGCGCACTTTGCCGTAGATCAGTTTCAAAGGATCGTCCGCGGTCCTGGCCAGCGGCTTCAATTGAACGCGCGTGTTGCCGCCGATGTTCAAGCGCGCGGTGCCTTGCCTGAGTTCAAGGCGCGCGCCCGGGCCCGTCGCGATCAACTCGTCGTCGGCGACCCGCGCGCCTTCTTGCAGCATCAAGCGGTGAACGCCTTGCTGAAGCCAAGCGTCCCCGCCCTTCAAGCGAGTGACGGACCAGTCCGCGCGCGCCCACATCGACAACGCCAACAACAAGATCATGCGGAAATTATGGCCTTTCCCAGGGACCGAGAGTAGCTTGAACAGCAACCATGACGCTCACGCCCGCCCGCCGCATCGGCATCGTCCAAGTGCTGCTCTCTGGAATCGCTTTCGGTTTCTTGGGCATTTTCGGCAAGACCGCTTATGGCCGCGGAATCGCGCCCGGTGAATTCTTGAGTTTGCGCTTTCTGATCGCCGGCGCGCTGCTGACCGGATTTTTCGCTTGCACCCGTCCCGCCAAACTGAAACTCGGGGCCCGCGCGCATCTGCTTTGCGCGAGCCTTGGCGTCTTCGGTTACGCCGTATTCTCCTCGTGTTACTTCATGGCGCTCAAAGGCCTGTCCGCGTCGCTCACGGTTTTACTGCTCTACATGTACCCCGTTATCGTCGCGGCGGGCGCGTGGGGGTTTTTTGGGGAGGCGATCGAGCGCCGCAAATGGGGGGCTTTGCCTTTGGTCATGCTCGGGCTCGTATTGCTGATCAGCGGCGACTTGGAAGTGCGCGAGCCCGTCGCCCTGCTCTTCGGCTTCGCCTCCGCGTTCTTTTATTCGGTTTACATTTTGATTTCCCGGCGCCGGCTGCGCGAAATCGATCCGATCGTCGCCGCCGGTTTGATCCAGCTCGCCGCGGGCCTTGCGCTCGGCGCGGTTCACTGGCGCGATCCCGCGCGCTTGATCGAAGTCGTTTCGGGCGACTGGCCGTTGCTGCTCGCCACCGCGCTCGTATGCACGGTGCTGGCCATGGGTTTGTTTCTGGCGGGACTAAAGAAACTGCAGAGCTGGGAAGTTTCGGTGCTCTCGACCGCCGAGCCGATCACCGGCGTCGGGCTCGCGATGCTGTGGCTGGGCGAAGCGCTTTCGCCAGGTCAAATTTTGGGCGCGGCCGGGTTGATCGGCGCGTTCTTGCTCGTCGCATGGCCGACTAAGACTCGAACGTCTCGCCCGCTTTGACCCGGCCCTTCGGCAGGACCACGGCGTGCGGCTTCACCAAACAGCCTTCGCCGAGTTCGGCCCCGCCCATCACGCTGGCCTTCAAACCCACATTGGCGCCCTTGCGGATGACGACCGGCTCGATCACCAAGAATCCGCGTTGGCCGTAGTGCGCGACGGGCGGGGCGCTGCCGCCGATGACGACATGATCCTCTAACGTGATCAAACACGGATCCGAAATATTGGTGGTGTTGATCATCACCCCTTTGCCGATCTTCATGCCCATCATCCGGTAGAACATGATATTGAGCGGGCTCGGCGTG
>DAISHW010000443.1:0-1878 GCA_036822295.1 Bdellovibrionales bacterium
CGACGGCCGCGACCAACCGCTCCGGTTGATTGGCAAGGGCCGCGATCACGGCGGACTCCCCACGCGTCAGACGCGGCGGCGCTTTGTCGAACAACGCGTAGCTGGCGACGGACACGCCCCGCAGCTCCTGTCGATACGGAGCCAGATTCACGAACGCCTCAAGGATCTGCGCCTTCGACCATTTCATCTCGAGCGCGATGGCGCGCAAAATCACGCCCGCGCCCAAAGCCGGCTCAGGGCGGAGCAAATCGCTCAATTGCATCGTCAGGGTCGCCCGACCCCACGCCAAAAGATCGATACCGGGATGAAAATAAAAACGTCGATCCTGAGCGAGCAGCAGCGCGGAGCGAAAATCGGCAGTCGTCTCGTTGAGTGGCGTCCAATTCAAACGGCGCTGTCCGGAACCGGCGCGAACTTCGTCCAAAACACGGCCGTGGCGATCCAAAATCGCGCGATCCGCACCGGGCGGGCCGGTGCGCACGTCATTAAAACTCGGAGTTTGGCGGATCTCCCAGATCAGCGACAGGCAGAGCCAGCTGGCCAATCCCACGAGACTCCACTGAACAAGCGGTTTCACGGGTTCGAGAATAGGCCGCCCCGCACGCGTCGCGCAAACTTTAAACCCGGTTCGGCATTGAAAAAATGTCCGATTTGGCGAGAGCGGCATCGACTATTCGCCCCAAGTCTGTTTCAATGGCGAGCCTTTCGATACCCGAGAGAGCCCGTAGCTCAGTTGGATAGAGTGTCAGCCTCCGAAGCTGAAGGTCGCGCGTTCGAATCGCGCCGGGCTCGCCATAGTCAATAGTATTCGAACTACCGACCGGTGGCTTGGCGGTATTGGAATGCAGCGCCCGGAGCTGGTTCAACGATTTCCGCTTTCTAGATGATTTCTGTTCGGCCGAAAAAAAGAAAGGGGAGCCACCCTCTTTCGAGAGCGACTCCCCTTGAAGCAGGCTTTGGCCCACATAAAAATGAATCGCAAGGCGATTTGGAAAAAGCTCAACTTTATGGACGAGCTTTTCGATGATTTTAGCTTTCCAGCCATCATCAAGATTTTTCCTTGTCGCGTTGATCTGGCCGAGAATTCTAGTAAAGCTCTTGACGTCCATGGGCTTATCTCGCTGCTGATTGGCCTTGGTCTTAGCAAGCAGTTCCTCGTCCTGACGTTTTAGCTCTTCAAGTTTCTCCATTTGCTTGAAGATCGGTGTCGCCGAGACGGTACTCGGAAGTTCCGACAGACGCTCGGTAAGAGATTCGATTTGTCCCGCGTAGCCCGTAATGCGCGCCTTGATTCGATTTACGTCATTTAATACGGTCGTCTTCGCAATGCCTTGGAATTGGAAGCAGCGGTGGGAGAAGGGACCATTTCCAGCGGAACAGCAGTCCCATGGTCCAGCGTGAGCGGCGGAATTTGAGGGACCAGGCATTCACGAATTATTATATATAGATGAAGGCATGTCCCGACGTCGATTCGGATCCGCGACCGGCGGTTGAGTTTAAGTGTCGGTGTTGCGGGAAGATAGCCAGGATCTGCCGATCCTGTTGGCGCAATCAGAGGTATTGTTCATCTGAGTGCAGGGCTGAAGGCCAGAAGGCTCGGCGCACTCGCAATCAAAAAAAGTATCGTGCTTCGAAAGCTGGGCGAGAGGCTCACCTGCTGGCGCAGCGGCGATACCGTCTTCACTGAAAAAACCAAGATAGAGCGGACTACAAAAGTCCGAATCACCCGTGCGAGAAATGCAGCGTTTGGCTTAGATCGATGTGCGGTTTGCGGTCGTTTGGTCGCGGTCGCCGTTGTTTTGCGAGGGCCAGCTGATTTTTATTCTTTCCGCAGGGGGCATTATGGTGCTGACACCAGAGCAGCAAGCCGAAATTTTG
>DAISHW010000444.1:0-1872 GCA_036822295.1 Bdellovibrionales bacterium
TCAAAGAGGTGCCTAAACACATGGTCGTCATCGGCGGCGGCGTGATCGGCCTTGAGCTCGGCTCCGTATGGTCGCGGCTTGGCGCCAAAGTCACCGTGCTGGAGTATTTCGATCGCTTGTGCCCCACGATGGACCATCAGCTCACCAAGCGCCTGGAAACGGTGCTCGGCAAACAAGGCATGGAGTTCAAGTTCCAAGTCAAAGTCACCGGCGCGGAAGTTTCGAAGTCGAACGTGCAAGTCCGCTTCGAGGATCTGACCGACAAGTCCAGTAAGACGATCGACGCCGACATCGTGCTGGTCGCCACCGGCCGTAAACCCTATTCGGACGGTCTGGGCCTGGAAGAGCTCGGCATCGAGAAAGACAAACGCGGCTTCGTACCGGTCAACGAACACCTGCAAACCAAGCACGACAATATCTTCGCGATCGGCGATCTGATTCCAGGCCCCATGCTCGCGCACAAGGCCGAGGAAGAGGGCGTCGCCGTCGCCGAGTACATCGCCACCGGCGTCGGTCACGTGAACTACGAGACCGTGCCGAGCGTCGTTTACACTTGGCCCGAGCTGGCTTCGGTCGGTGCGACCGAAGAGCAGCTCAAGGAAAAGGGCGCGAACTACAAAGTGGGCACGTTCATGTTCACGGCGAACGGCCGCGCCAAAGCCATGGGGATGACCGACGGCTTGTGTAAGGTGATCGCGGACGGCGAAACCGATCGGCTTTTGGGCGTGCATATCCTGGGGCCACGCGCCTCGGACATGATCGCCGAAGCGGTCGTGGCCATGGAGTTCGGCGGGAGCGCCGAAGATCTGGCGCGCTCGTTCCACGCCCATCCGACCTTGAGTGAAGTCTTAAGGGAAGCCGCGCTCAACGTCGACAAGCGCGCCCGTCAGTCCTAAGCCTTGGCGTAGCGGACTTTGCCGTCCGCTTCATCGGCCTCGTGTCTGAGCCCCAGCTTTTCCATCACGCGCCGGGAGTTCCGATTGTCGCCGAGCGTGCGCGAGAGAATCCGCGCGTCGGGTTGAAGCCGCAGAATATGCTCGATCAAAAGGCCCGCGGCCTGAGCGGCGATCCCCTGTCCGCGTTTTTCCGCGGCGACGTTGTAACCGATGTAGATTTCGTTTTTGCCCGCGAACTGCAAGGCGATCACATCACCCACGATCTGCCCGTGGAGCTTGTCGAAGATCGCCAGGCAAACGAGCCGGCGGGCCGGTCCCACGATCGGATCGACGACCCCGCGAAGATGGCGTTCGACGACCGTGTCGAGCTGCACGAAAGTCATCTGATTCCAACGCAAGGTCTCGTCGTCATGGGTGGCTTTGAAGGCCGCGACTTCGTTCGGATAAAGCGGGCGCAAGCGCCAGCGGGAATTTTCGATCATCGGGGGAGTCGGCGAAAACGCGTACATAGGGCTTCGCATATGCGGATTCGAGGCCAGCCCAATCCTACAATTATGTCGTTTTTAGCTGTAAATTTTGCCCCAATGACCAGTCCAAAGCGCCTTCGACTTGGCCTCTCACGCGCCGCAGGATATATGCGAAACTTCAAGGTTACTTGAAAAATATCCCGGAAAGATAAGGATAAAAAGATAAGGAGACGTCCGATGCGCCTGATTTCACTGTTACTCGCTTCGCTCTTAACCGCCCCTTTCGCGCAAGCCCAAATCACCGAGGACGTGAAACAAGAGCTCTGCGCGGCGGCCTTGGGCGTGACGTTGAGAAGTTACGAAAACGGCGTACCCACGTTCTTCACGCAAAACGGCATCGGCATTCGCGGCTTTCTCGGCGCCTTTCCGCAACCCGACCCGATCGCGGTTCACGCGGCCTATAGCCAAGGTCTTTTCTGGTGGGGCCATAGCTTTAAAGTCGTAAAGAC
>DAISHW010000445.1:0-1865 GCA_036822295.1 Bdellovibrionales bacterium
CGGCGCGCGCGCGGAAGCGATCGTCTCCGAACAGGTGGCCGCGGACGACACGCTGAACGATCCGTTCTTGCGCGAACTGCGCAAAGAAGAAGTGATGGAAGATTTGAACGCCGCGGAATACAACCGCGAGCAGATCGTGAGTTGGAAACCCGGAGACTTAAGCGGTCTTGCGGGCAACCAATGGCGGCAGGCGCTCGCGCGGGCCGAAAAAATCCTGGCGAGCGAGCCGGTCGACGAACTTGTCGCCCAGCGCTGGAAAACACTCGCCGAACGGTTCACCGAGAACACCGGAAGACCCGTCGATCCGGAATCGTTCTCGAAGACGTACCGCTACCGTTTGACGATGGCGCGCGAGTTCGCGCGGACGATCGGTCTCGAGGTGAACGGCGTCGAGGATTCGCAATTCGTGCGCGACGTGATGATCGAAGCGGTCAAGGCCGCGGAGTCGGAACTCGCTTTGCCCAACGCCCGGAAATGGATCTCGAATCTCAACGAGAGCGATCGCGAGTTTTTCGAGGCCCGCGTCTTCACGCAGAACTTCATCCAGACGTACGTGGCGATGTCCGTGGCGTCGGAAGATCATATGCTTTGGAACTCGACCGAATATCCCGGCCGTTTCCAGAAATTCCGCAAAAAGCTCGTCAGCTGGGGCGCCGGCCAAGCGGCGCTGAAAACGGTGCGCGTTTTCGAAGCGCTCTGGCGCAACGAAGACACGAGCTACCGGCCGGGATTCTGGTCATACGTCGATCGCAACGTGCCGCTGATTCCCGATCTTTACCATAACTTCGTGCGCACGCTCCGGATCATGCCGTGGATGCTTTCGCTCGGTTACCTGGTGTCGTACCACGTGTGGCAGATCCACATGCCGTACGCGTTATGGGGTTTCATGATGCTCTCGCAATTCGCGGGCATGGCCATCATCGAGCTCAACAACCGCGTGCAGAAGAACATCGGTAACAAGCCGATGGGCAGCATCCCGGACAAGCTCAAATATTCATTCTGGCACAGTCGATTGACGAACCCCGAGATCATGTTGATCCAGGCGTACGCCGAACCGATCGTGGACACGGTGGACACTTATGCGGTGAAACCGGCCAAAAAGATCGTGGGTGAATGCGTCGATTTCCTGGACGGCGACTCCGGCAAGCACTTAATGCGTGTAAACTGAGGCGATCAGTAGCAGGGCCGTGAATCCGAATGCGATCAAACTGAAACGCACGAAGAGAGTGTGCAAGGAAGGCCTCCGGGCAATGGCGGGTGTCCAATAAGTCTCGGACCGCCGGGACGCCCGCACAAGACTAGCTCGACTAAATTTTCCGAGGTTATTTTTTGGCCAAAAATTGCGGCTGAGCTTTCAGCCGCTCGTTCATTCCGCGCAGGCGGTCCGCGAAACTCTTGAGCATGCAACTGGCCCAGTCGGGAAGCTGGGAAAGCAGTTCTTCGTAGCCTTTTTCCGAAACGCGCACGACCGAGACGGTGGTGATCGCGCGGGCCGAGGCCGAGCGCGGCGCCCGCACGAGCATCGCGAATTCTCCGAACGATTCACCGGGCCCCATTTTCGCGATGCTGATCTCTTCGCTTTTATCGGCGCCCGTGAAGACCTCGACTTGGCCTTCTTCTATAATATAGAAATGCACGTCCGTGTCGCCTTCGCGAAAAATGAAATCGCCCGCGTCGTATGATTCCCGTACAACATTCATGACTTAAGGTTCGTCGATTCGGATCCGTCTGGCAACAGGGCTCGACGTTGGTCGACTGGACGTAGGCCCGGTCGGCGGTGACGCCTGTGGACAACTTTCGGACTCAAGATAAGAATTAATTTAAATATGAGTAATTTTAAAGCTCGACTCCACCGCCCGCACCCG
>DAISHW010000446.1:0-1864 GCA_036822295.1 Bdellovibrionales bacterium
CCCACAAGAGCGAACGGCACACCTAAGAAGACGAGAAGAGTTTGAGCTACACTACCGAATGCCCAGTAAACCATGGCTAATACGAGCAAAAGTGCGATAGGAGCGAAAATCGCCAGACGATTCCGAGCTTGAATAAGGTTCTTAAAATTTCCGCCCCATTCTAGATAACTTCCGGACGGCAACCTAACTTCCTTTGCGACCTTTTCTTGCGCTTTACGTACAAACGTCTCGGTATCAACACCCCGGGGATTAATAAGGACGGCTACCCGGCGCTGGGCATTTTCTCGGTTCACAACTCCGTAGCTCTCATCAAATTCAACTATGGCTGCTTGGCTAAGGGGAACAAGAGTTCGTTCACCTAGCTCAACTGGCAAAGAGCGAATCACGCTTAAGTCGGATCGAAGCGCTTCTTCGAGTCTGACGATCACGGGAAAACGCTTAACTCCTTCGTATACGAATCCTACCTCTTCGCCGCCCAATGCTGTACCTACGGTCTCCAACACTTCACCTTTTGAAGCTCCAAGGGGTGACAAAAACTTTTGGTTTGGCGTAATTTTTAAGATTGGCGATGTCCCTTGAAGTTCGACTTCAACATCACCTGCGCCTGGAATTGAGCGCACAGCTGCTGCGACTTTTTCTGATGTTTCGACAATGCTTTCAAATTCATCACCGAAGACTTTTACGGACACATCGGCTCTTGTACCTTCAAGCAGCTCATTGAAGCGCATTTGAATGGGCTGACTAATGAGAACTCTTTGGCCTGGGACCTCTTCAATTATCCGATTTGTCATCTGCTCCGTTAGCTGCGCCCATGTACGAGGAGAACCTTTGTCCTTTGGCCACTGAGACCTGTCATGAAATGTAATGAACGTATCGGAAAGGTTGACGCCCATTGGATCGGTTGCGACCTCGGCGGTACCAATTCGACTAAATACAGCTTTAACTTGTGGAAACTCCGTAATGATCTTTTCGGATTTTTGTTGAAGAATAATCGCCTGATCCAAAGAAACATTTACTGGTCTAACAAACTGTAGCGTCCTCGAAGCTTCGTCCATTTGTGGAAGAAATTCGCCTCCTAGGTGCCTAAACAAGACGATGCCTAAAAGAATCGCGAGAACTCCGCCAGTCACGGTGAACATCCGCCATTTTATAGCGCGATCAAAAAGTGGAATATAGAGACGCTCGGCTTGCCTCATAAGCCAGGGATCTCGCTCAACAAGATCACCACGCAAGAAAGTCGCAGCAAGCGCCGGCACAGTCGAAAAGGAAAGGAGTAATGCACAGAAAATGGCCAAGGCGAACGTTGCGGCCATGGGTTGAAACATTTTTCCTTCAATGCCAGTCAGTGCAAGTACCGGAAGGAACACGACTACAACGATCAACTGTCCGAATCCCGCGGCTTGCCTAATCTCGATGCTTGCATCGTGCACTACATGCTGGACTTCTATTCGCGAAAGCGCTCGCCCCAATTGATGACCTTTGTCATGCAGCTTTCGTACACAGTGATCCAATACTATTACGGCTCCGTCTACGATAATTCCAAAATCAAGGGCGCCCAGGCTTAGTAGATTTCCTGAAAGGTGAAACCATCTCATGAAAATAAAAGTAAACAGGAGGGAAAGGGGAATCACGGCTGCCGTTATTACTGCCGCTCGAAGATTGCCAAGTAGTAAAAGAAGTACCAACACAACAAGCGCTGCTCCAGTAAGCAAGTTGTGTTCAATTGTACCGAGAGTTTCGTTCACAAGGTCTGATCGATCGTAAAGGACTTCAAGTTTTACATCTTCAGGCAAAGTCTTTGCAATCTCATCAATTCTCTCTGCGACATTGCGGCTGACTTCGCGACTGTTTTCTCCAAGAAGCA
>DAISHW010000447.1:0-1850 GCA_036822295.1 Bdellovibrionales bacterium
TCGCACCACGAAGCCCAAAAGTTGACCAGCACCAGCGGCGCATCGAGTTCGCGGATGTGCTTCAGGATCGCTTGCGGCGTGGCTTCTTGAATCATGTCGCCCGGTCCGCCCGAACGCGAATGCCAGATCGTGGCGGCGCCCACCAGGATCAGAACGACTGCAGATATTACAAAGAGTCCCCAGCGTTTCATTCTTGTTTTAATTGTGACGTGGTCCTCGACGCCCGGTCAATCTTTGGCTAGTTCCTTAAAGCATGGACGGAAGAATGGATGGCGGCGACCGACACACGAGTTTGGAGCAGGCGAAAGAATGGGTTCAAGCCTTTTGCGAGGAACGTGGTTGGGACCCGTATCACGGCCCCAAAGATCTGGCGATCGGCCTGGTGACCGAAGGCTCGGAGCTGCTCGAGCTGTTCCGCTTCGTGAACGAGCGCGAGTGCATGGAGTTGCTTAAGGATCCGGCCAAGCGCGAGATGATCGCCGACGAGTTGGCGGACAGCATTTATTTTATTTTGCGTTTCTCGCAGCTTTACGGGTTCGATCTGTCGACCGCGTTGAAAAACAAAATCACCAAGAACGCGCGCAAATACCCCGCGCGTTGATCACCACGAGTTACGCAGCTCGCGCCATTCGGCGAATTCCTTGACCGTGCGCGCTTTTAAAAACGGATTGAATTCGAGCTCCTGTTTGAGCGTGGTCGGCGTCGTGGATTCGTGCCTGGCGAGTTTGGCCTGCGAGTCGGTCAAATAGTCTCGGTAAGGCCAATCGGGGAAATGGCGCGCGACGAACTCCAAGTTCCGCACGGTGTATTCATGGCCGAAGTAGATGCGCGTATCTTGGGGCAGCGCTTTCAGCTTCGCCATCGATTGGAACATTTGTGCGGGCGTGCCTTCGAACAGTCGCCCGCAGCCGGCCGAAAAGAGCGTATCGCCCACAAAGACGATGCGCGAATCGGGCAAGTGATAGGCGATATGTCCGAGCGTGTGGCCGGGTATTTCGAGCACGCGGACGGTTTGATCCCAAAGCGGCATTCGGTTCCGCGCGGTCACGGTCGCAAACGGAATGCGGGCGCGATCGTGGCGCGAACACCATACCTGTAAATCAGGACGGGCGCGCGCGAGCTCGGGCGCGCCGGCGACGTGATCGGGATGATGATGCGTGAGCAGAACATGGGTAAGGTCCAAGTTTCGGCTTTTCAGAAAATCTTCGACGGGCGCGGCTTCGCCGGGATCGACGACGGCGCACCGCGAATCTTGAACGATCGCGTACACGAAATTGTCTTTGAGCGCGCGCAGCGTGTGGATGGTCATTCGCGCTTAACGATGGTCAAGTAATTCCGAATCGTCGCCGGCAGGCCTTCGAGCAAGGCTTCGCAAATCAACGCGTGGCCGATCGAGACTTCTTCGATCTCGGGCACGTGCTCGAGCAAATAGCTCAAGTTCTCTTGATTCAAATCGTGACCGGCGTTGACCGCGACGCCATTTTCCTTGGCCAGTTTGGCTACTCGCGAGTACAGCGCGGTCATTTGAGCGCGGTTCGGGGTGTTGAACGCGTCATGAAAAGCCTCGGTGTAAAGCTCGATCCGGTCGGGGCGAATTCGCTTCAGGGCCGAGAGTTCCTGGGCGTCGAACCGCGCGGGATCGACGAACAGCGAGACGCGGATTTTCCGGTCCCGCAGTCGGGCCGCGATCCCGGTCAGCGCCGCCTCGTTCGTGCTCAAGTCCCAGCCCGCGTTCGAGGTCAGCGCTTCGGGCGGATCGGGGACGAGCGTCGCCTGATCGGGGGCCGCCGACTCCAAGAGTTCCAGGAAGTCCGGGGAGGGATACCCCTCGATATTGTATTCGATCGGCG
>DAISHW010000448.1:0-1844 GCA_036822295.1 Bdellovibrionales bacterium
CCGTTTTCCTTACCGAGCTGGAAAGAAAACGGTGGGTCGAAAGATTGAGCATGGACCAGATTGCCTCTGAGATGGGCTGGGGTCGGACGGCGGTCATCCGGTATTTGGGAAAGATCCGGGCAACCCCGGCCTTGTCGAGGATGGGCAGGTCCGTCTTCGCATCCATCGGACACGCTACATGTTTAAATCGGGGATTGCTCGAAGAATATCTTTTCGAGAGAAGGTCTTGCGAGTTTAATAGCAGCTTGAACGGCAACATCATGGATGTCAGACCGATTCGTGATGGACGAACACGAAGGAAGAAAAGTCGAAACTATAAATAAAATTGCAAAAATCTTACGTCCGAAAATGTCTTCCTCCGTCAACAATTTAGCTTTTGAAGCCGGGTTTATGCAAGAGCGTTTCAGCAATTCGAAAAGCGCCTATGGATGTGGAACGATGGCGATGATTGTGATCCTGTTCTTTCCAGGACCATAGTGCCAGAAAATGCGATATGCGGCCGCTGTTCTGTTTTCGGCGTACGCCTCAAAGACCTCTTCGCCATTTGCACCAAGAAGGGATGAGAACTTATGCGTATTGAGGCCCGGATGTCTTGGGTTAGTTTCTAAATAACCAAGAGCTTTGCGAACAGCTTTTAGCCGCTTTTCGAGTCCCTTGTCCCTCTCCAGATTTGTGAGCTGGGTTATGGCCTCATCGGTGAATACAAGTTTGAAGCTCAGTCTTCGCCATCCTCTTTGGCATACTTAAAAAATGAGCCTATTGATTTGGTTCGTCCGGTTTTTGAATCGGCAAGTCCACGGCGCACACTTGCAAGTGCCTGTGGATTTTCGTAAAGCCACTTTTCTCGAGCAGGAATTTCAACCATTGGCTCAAGCAAAATGCGGCCATCTTCGTCCTGCGAAACATTGAAACTGCTCACGCCCTCAGCAAGCTTGCTCAAGGTTACTCGTCCTTTCGCATCCGGCCTAACTTGGGTAACAGGAATAAACTTTGATTTCTTAGCTCCCATAACAGGTATTATACCAGAAAGTGGGAGATAATCAAAGTGGGATATCCCACCAATTGGAATGGACGGTCAGGCAGACGCAGGCCTGTGTCTGCAACCTGCTGATTTAACTTGTGAAATTATATTTGTAAATATTACAATGGCGACCACGGCAAGGATTGAACTTGCGACCTGCGGTTTAGGAAACCGCTGCTCTATCCAACTGAGCTACGTGGTCATCGAGAACCACTTATAAATGGATTGAACAGCACACGGCACATCATTTTTAGGTATGCACCGGGTTCAACTCTGAGCGTTAATGACGCGACCTTGAACCAAAAAGTACCGGGAACATTTCGACGGAGAGTTTTATGCCTTCGTCGGCGGGGACTTCGCGGATCTCGATGCCTTGGGCGCCGCTGTGGCCCAGGTAATCTTTGACGAAGCGTTTGATGCGGGTTTTTTGCGGTTCGAAGTCCGCGCCCGCGGCGATGACGATGGTCTTGATGGCGCTCACGCCGCCAAGAGCGCCGTTGATTTCGTAAAACGCGTCGGCGATGTTCTCGGGCACGATCGGGCGGCCGCCGCGGCCCGTTTGCACCAGGACCTCGCCGTCGTACAGCGCCTCGAGCGAATCCGCCGAAGGTTGTTTGAAGTCGACCAGGCTGCGGCCGATTTGCGCTTCGACTTCTTTCAGTACTTCCTGCACTTCTTCGGGAAGCTCGTGGAAAGCTTCGTTGGCGGGGCTGCGATTGGTGGCCGAGAACGCGAACGTCTGGATGAACCGGGTCAGGAACGCGCGCTGCTCGTCGAGGGCCTTCATCTCGTGTTTCAAGTCGGTCATGCGCTGATCGACCTC
>DAISHW010000449.1:0-1843 GCA_036822295.1 Bdellovibrionales bacterium
GATCAAAAAGGTAGTGGCGCAGCCAACGGGGCACTTAAAATCTCCTTCAAACCGCGCGCGACCGTTTCGGGCCGGATATCGCGCAAGCACTTATGAAACTCCGGATTCACGCAAGGCCCCTGCCCGTGCTTGCTGCAGGGGCGGCACCACAATTCAAGCTCGTATATCCGCGTGCGCGGGCGACTGGGAAAGCCGAATGGCGCCGGTCCCATCAAGGCCAAACACGGAATTCCAAGCTGCTCCGCCACGTGCATAAGGCCCGTGTCGTTCGCGACAAGGGCTCGCGCCTTGCCGATCACCCGCGCGCTGTCCATAAGGCTCAACCGCCCCGCCAGATTCCGCACGCGACCCGGGATCGCAAGGTCCTCGAGAAATCCGTCCTCGGGTCCGCCCAACAAGACAAACTGCGTGTCCGGAAACAATTCGATCAGCCGACGAAAATGTCCGAGCGGCCAACGCTTCAGCGGATACGCGGCCGACGGCGCGAGGGCCACGAAATCCGCGGGCAGGTCGGCGGGCAAGGCGCCGCCTTGCAAAAACAATTGCGGCACCGCGGGGGCGTCGATTTTCAAACCCCACTTGCGCAAAGGCTCAAGCAGCGCGAACTGGCCGGAAAACGGCTTCGGAAAAAGATTTCGGCGAAAACGAAACAGCATAAAGCGCCGATAGCGATAGATCGATCGGCGCAAAAACGAATGCTTCCCGAAAAGACATCGCCAATCCAAAAAACCGTTCAGCTGCGCGCTTAAAACGCGCGAGCGCAAATTATTGTGAGCGTCGTAGATATGCGTGAACCGCTCCGCCTTCAACTCACGCCCGAGCCTGAGCAAACCGCCGAGTCCCGCGCCTTTGGGGAGCGTCCATACGCGCGCCACGCCCGGATGAGCGGCCAAAAGCGGCGCGAACTCCGCGCGCGTGACCCAATGGATTTCGGCGTCGGGCCAATCCGCGTGCACGCGGCCCGCGACGCTCAACGTTTGCAGCACGTCCCCGAAACTCGAGAAGCGCATGATAAGGACTTTGCGTTTGGGATTCACGCCCGCGAGCTTAACGTTTTTCGGACGTCAGGTAAACCGGGGATTAGCGCTGAGAACCGCGTGTTTTACGCGCCGGCGGCGCGTTGAGCGCCGGAGACTGAGTCTGCGGGGCGGGCGTCGCGGCAGGCGCCGGAGGCTGGCTCGCGATCTGTCGATGACCGATATTCAAATAAGAGCTGAGTATCGTGACAAGTGCCGCGAAAACCAGCAGCGCCGTGCCGACAAGAGCCCAGCGGTGCAAGTCGACGTTGGCTTTCTTGCGCTTCGATTTCGCGACGCCTTGGGTGACCGCCGTCGCCTGAGTCACGCCCGTGACTTTGGTGATCCCCGTGCCCGTCTCCTCACGCGCGGGCGCGGTTTCGTTCAGAATCGCTTGGCGGAAGATCAACCCCAAATCGGTCTCCCATTCGAAAATCATGTCTTTCGAAAGCGGACGCGTGATCCAGGACTTGGACTTCTGTTCGTTCAAACGGCGCACTTTTTTCGTCAGTTGCTCGGTGATCTGGCTCTTCCAAAGCGCGAGCTTCTGCTCGTCCTCGTGACGCTGATCCTTCAACTCGCGCAAACCTTTGAGCTTGAGCTCCGCGAGTTCGGACTCCAAACGCTGAAGCGAGGACTTTTTCTCTTGTTGAATTTGGCTCAACGAATCTTCCAAGCGCTGGCGGTCCACTTTCAAGCGGCGGACCTCGTCGCGAAGCTCTTCGGCCTGCGCGCGCGACTCGTCCGCGCCGCCCCGGTCCAGGCGTGCCATCTGCAGATCGAGCTTGGTCTGCGCGAGCTCGCGAGCGACCGACTCCAAATCGTCT
>DAISHW010000450.1:0-1835 GCA_036822295.1 Bdellovibrionales bacterium
TCGCCTCGCTCGGCAACGTGGTGCCGCATCTGCACTGGCACGTGATTCCGCGCTGGAGCGGCGATACGAACTTTTTCCCGCTGATCGCCGAAACCAAGGCGCTGCCGCAGACGCTTGAGCAAACGCATGCGTTGCTCGCCCCGCGTTTTCAGGAGCTGATGAAATGAAAATGACTTTTGAACTCGATCATATAGCCGTGGCCGTCGAGAGCTTAGAGAAGGGCAAGACCTTCTACGAGGCTTTAGGTCTAGGTGCGATGACCACCGAAACCGTGGCCAGCGAAGGCGTCAACGTCGGCTTCTTCGAGTTGGATAATGACGCGCGGATCGAATTGCTCGAACCGATGTCGGCCGAGAGCCCCGTGGGTAAATTCCTTGCGAAGCGCGGGCCCGGGATTCATCATATTTGTCTGAAGGTGAAGGACGTGCGCGCCACTGTTGCCGCTCTGAAGGCCCAAGGCGTTCAGATGATCAACGATGAGCCGCGACCCGGAGCTCACGGATGCTTGGTGGCGTTCGTGCATCCGAAATCGACGGGCGGCGTGTTGCTCGAACTGAGCCAGCATCCCGAAGAAGTAAGGCGAAGAAGTAAATGAACCAACCGCAGATCCAAATGGTCGTTCCGTTCAACAAATCCGTTCGCGTGCTCGTGATCGCGAACGTGGCCATTTGGGTGCTGGGCGTTTTGATTCTGCAAGGTTTGGTGTTTGGCGATACGCGCCTTCTCGATTGGTTTGCGCTGACCCCCTCGCGCGTGATCAGCGATTTCTGGGTGTGGCAGCTCGGGACCTATATGTTTTTGCACGCCTCGGGCGTGTTTCACGTTTTGTTCAATATGCTGATCCTGTGGTGGTTCGGTGCGGAGCTCGAATCGCGTTGGGGCACGCGCTTCTTTGTGACTTATTATTTGGTCTGCGGGATCGGCGCGGGCGCTTTGTACGTCATCGGCACTTTGCTCTATTATCTGGTGACCGGGAACGCCCTGGTCATGGCCACTCCGTTGGTGGGGGCGTCGGGGGCGACTTACGGGTTGCTTCTGGCGTTCGGTATTCTTTTCGGTGAGCGGGTCATTCATTTCATGATGCTTTTTCCCATGAAGGCCAAATGGTTCGTCTGTATCATCGGCGCGGTCGAGCTTTTGACCATGCTGGATGCGGGAATGGGCTCTCAGACCTCGAATTTGGCCCATTTGGGCGGGATCGTGGTCGGATTCGTGTTCCTGAGCTTTGTTGCCCGGTGGAGGGCCCGAAACGGCCCTGGTGCCTCTTCCAAGCGTGGACGCCGCCTGAAACTTGTTGTAAACAACGAAAGCTCTTCGCGCCCCCGGGGTGGCGACGGGCCCAAGTACTGGAACTGATTCTGGTCTGATTTTCGGAGGACGAAATGGTCGATCTACAAAAAGCAATGGACGGATTACTGCACGACACACGCATGAAAGAATGGGTGATGAAGCAGGGTCTGATCACCAGAGAAGAGCTGCAAAAGCATCTTCAGTCCCTTCCGGACTCAAAAGACGACTGCGTCGAAGTGACCCTCGAAGACAAACCCGATTTCGGCGACTGAAGTTCACAAAAAGTTCACGGTATTTTTTTGGATAACCGGTGCGTCATACCGCTTGACGTTTTCCGGGCACGGAACACTTCCGATACACGATAAACATAATTTGTTTCACGGCCCGGGCCGGGTAGATTTCAGGATTTTTAAGTTGTAATTCCGGAATCACTCTTTAAATGCACTTGATCCTACAAAATCAAGCGCCGCAAAGCCACGGCTTCCGCTAGGCCGCCTTCCAACCTCGTGTGTCAGCGGGTTGTGTTCGCGGCCAAGGGGGATTTC
>DAISHW010000451.1:0-1810 GCA_036822295.1 Bdellovibrionales bacterium
AGCATCGGCCCCAAGCGCTGGCCAAGCCCGGCGCCGACGGCGGCGCCGACCCGGAATTCCTGCGAATCGAAACTGTAACCGCCGACCGGCACGCGGTAGCGCGTGTAGGTCCACATCACGCCCAAACCGTAGTTGAAGATCGTGCTGCCCATATCAATGAGCGGCAACATGGCCATCACGTCGCCAAACAGCAGAAAGCCGGTGGTCTTTTTATCGGCGAATTTTTCGTAATAGGCCGGCTGCTCATGGGAGAACCAAAGATTGAAATCCAACGGCGGACCATCGAACAGCGTCCCGGGCCCCGTCATGCGCAGACCGTACATCATCATTTGATCGGAATATTTTTTCCCAGAGAATTTTTCGGTGAAGTTCACCATCGCGAAGGCGCCGCCCAAGTAACGCGTGAAGTACAACGGCTGCTCGCCCTTGGCTTCTTTCTCTTCCGCCTCCCAGGCTTTGGACATGGATTTTTTGGGCTTGTCTTCCCCGCGCACGGTTTCACCCGCGCCGCCGCCGGAGACGCGGATATCGGTGTCGGGAACGTAGCCCTGTTTTCCGCCGCCGTAACGGATCATATGGAACAGACCCATGCCGCCGACGCCGCGATACGCTTTTTTCGAGGCCTTCACTTTGGTTTTGAAATTAAGGTACGTGATCACGCGCGAATCGAAGTCGGGGCCTTCGTACACGCTCGCGCCGTCGGTGTAGACGGTCGCGTTCACCCACGCGTTGTCGGTGCGCTTCTGCGCGAACGCACTAAGCGAGGCGGCGCATACCCCAAACGCGATAAAGAGCTTCCACCACGATACGCGAAGACATTTTGCTCTGCCCCGCCCTGCGATCTTCGAACCGAATCGGAACTTCGATACCATGCAATCCAAGTCTTGACGCCTTGTACTTGAGTTCAATCTGAAAACTATAGCCTTCGGAGCGCACGGAATCCAAGCCAATCTTCTGCAATGTGCCCGCTTTCCAAGCATTGAAGCCGCCGGTCCAATCGCGAATGGGGTATCCTAGAATTTGCCGCGCGTAAAACGACCCGCCAAGGGAAATGAGCTTCCGAAGGAAGCTCCAATTGACGGTGCCGCCGCCCTTCACCCAACGCGAGCCGACGACGAAATCACAAGTGGGAATGGTGGCGACGAGTGTCTTCAGATCCTGGGGCCGATGCGAAAAGTCCGCGTCCATTTCGATCAGCGCTTCGAAGCCGCGCTCGAGCCCCCATTTGAACCCCGCGATATAAGCCTTGCCAAGCCCCTGCTTGCCCGCTCGACCCAGCAAATGAAGCCGGGGATCGGTCGCCTGCATTTGGCGAACGATATCTTGCGTTCCATCGGGGGAATTGTCGTCCACCACCAGGATTTCGACATTGGGCGTCGCTTGCCGGACTGCCGGCACCAGGGCCGCGATATTCTCACGCTCGTTGTACGTCGGAATGATGACCAGAGTTTTCATGACCCTTAAGGCAGTATCACAGCGATTTGGGCGGCGCTACCTTTTCGCGGGTCGCAAGGGACTTGACCATTTGTTGACGGCGCTGTTGGCGCTTTTCCCGGCGATGCACTTCGATGAGCGGCGAACGCGAGAGCAGAAACTCGGGCTTCGCGCTTTTCTCTTGGTAGAATTCGCGGACGCCTTGGGCGGCCCGCTCCGGCGAACGCTTGTAGACCAAAGGGTCGAAGCCGCACAGTTTGCAAACCATCGAAGCGCGCCAGCGCAGGTAGACGAAGGCTTCGCCGAGCAGGACGAAAAGACCGAAGAGCACGACGAATCTGGGATCGGGCTCGCCGTAATAGACGAAAGCGACGGC
>DAISHW010000452.1:0-1792 GCA_036822295.1 Bdellovibrionales bacterium
TCGTGAGCACGCTGCACACCAACGACGCCGCCAGCACCGTTTCGCGGCTCGTAGAGATCGGCGTCGAGCCGTACATCGTCGCCGAAGCCACCACCCTCGTGGTCGCGCAGCGCTTGATCCGCCGCAACTGTCCGCGCTGCGCGGTCGAGCACCGCGTACCCGATGAGATCCTGCTGAAAATGGGCGTCAAGGCGCCGGAGCTGCCTGAGTTCAAGCGCGTGAAGAAGGGCGAGGGGTGCGAGGAATGCAGCGGCTCGGGCCTTCGCGGCCGTCTGGCGATTTTCGAGATGATGCGCATGACTCCCAGGATCAAAGAGGGCGTTTACAAAAAGGCTTCGATGTTCGAGATCAAGCGTTACGCGATCGAAGACGGCATGCGCACGCTCCGCCAATCGGCGCTCTTGAAGTTGAAGGCCGGCGTGACCACCGTTGAAGAGGTTCTTAACACCACCGTCGCGGACGATCTGACATGACGATCACGCTCCATCAGTTGCTGAAGGCCGCGGTCAAACAGGGCGCCAGCGACATTCATATCACCGCGGGCTCGCCGCCGGTTCTTCGCGTCGAGGGGCGCATCGTCCGCGTCAAAGCGGGTGAATTGAACGCCGACGACACGCGCCAACTTTGTTATTCGATTTTGACGGACGCGCAGAAGAGTCGCTTCGAGGCGACCAAGGAACTCGATTTCAGTTTCGGCATCAAATCGATGGCGCGTTTCCGCGCGAATTTATTCTTCCAGCGCGGCGCCGTATCCGGCGTATTCCGGCGTATTCCGATGGATGTGCCCGATATCGAAATGTTGGGTCTGCCGAAAGTCGTTTCGGACGTCGTGAGCTATCCGACGGGGCTCGTGTTGGTCACGGGACCGACCGGTTCCGGAAAAACCACCACGATCGCGGCTTTGGTAGACAAAATCAACCGCGAGCGCCGCAGTCACATCATCACTCTGGAAGATCCGATCGAACACGTGCACCCCCATAAATCGTGCATCGTGAATCAGCGTGAAGTCGGCGTGGATACGGTGAGCTACCGTTCGGCGCTCAAGCACGTTCTTCGTCAGGATCCCGACGTTTGCATGATGGGTGAGTTGCGCGATCTTGAAACCATCGACGCGGCTCTCAATATTTGCGAGACCGGGCACCTGGTGTTCGCGACCTTGCACACGAACTCGGCGATCTCGACCATCACGCGCATCGTGAACGTCTTTCCGTCCGATCAACAAGACCGCGTCCGGCTGCAGCTCAGCCTTACGTTGAATACCGTCGTCAGCCAGCGCCTGATTCCGGGGCCCCAAGGCGGGATGGCTCTGGCCCTTGAAGTGTTGGTGATGAATCCCTCGCTCAGGAATTTGGTGCGCGAGAACAAACTGCACCAGATGTACGGCATGATGCAGGTCGGTCAGGACAAAACCGGCATGATCACATTGAATCAATCCCTGCTGCAGCTCGTGATGAAACGTAAGATCGACGTTCGCTCGGCCTTCGCGTACAGCGCGGATCCCGAGGAACTCGACAAGATGCTGAAGACCGCGGGAGTATGAGCTAACCGATGGCGCATTTCGAGTTTCAGGCGAAAACGGACGACGGACGGATCGTGAAAGGCGAGTTGGAAGCCACCAACGAAGCCGAGGCCCGCATCCGCATGCGTGCGCAGCGCTTGACTCCGCTCCGCTTGGACCTTAAGGGCGGGCCGGCCGGATTCGACTTTCGCAAGCTCGCCCTTTTCGGCGACAGCGTTTCGCTTAAAGATTTACAGGTGTTCACCCGCCAGTTCGCCGTACTGGTCGGCGCCG
>DAISHW010000453.1:0-1781 GCA_036822295.1 Bdellovibrionales bacterium
ATACCAAGCTCATGAAGTGAACATCTTGACAGGCGATCAGTTCAAGCCCGAGTTCGTTAAAGTGAATCCGAACTCGAAGATCCCCGCGATCGTCGACGACGACGGGCCGGGCGGTGAGCCGTTGTCGATTTTCGAGAGCGGCGCCATCCTGATTTATCTGGCGCGCAAATCCGGCAAGTTCTTACCCCAGGATCCGCGCCTTGAGAGTGAAACCTTGCAGTGGCTTTTCTTTCAGGTGGGCGGCGTCGGACCGATGTTCGGGCAGTTCGGCCACTTCTTCAAATACGCCGCCGATAAATGCGATCATCCCTATCCGCTCGAGCGTTACGCGGCCGAATCGCGGCGTCTTCTTAAAGTGCTCGACAAGCATTTGCACGGCCGGCAGTTCTTGGTGGGCGAGGAGTACACGATCGCCGACATGGCGACCGTACCGTGGGTGAATTGTCTTAAAGTCTTCTACAAGGCCGAAGAGAAACTCGGCATGGCCGAATTCAAAAACGTCGAGACCTGGGTCGAACGCGCGCTCGCCCGGCCGAAAACGGCGGCGGGCATGAAGGTCACCCCGATTTAAACGCTATCGATTGTCTTCCATCACGTCTTAGGGCGTGAATTTATCCATAAGGAGATTCAAATGAAAATCAAAAAAAGCGGATCGGCCCAATGGGGCGGTGGACTGAAAGACGGACGCGGGTTCATCTCGACCGAAAGCGGCGCGCTCAAAGAATATCCGTACGGTTTCGCGACGCGCTTTGAGGGCAAGCCCGGCAGCAATCCCGAAGAGCTGATCGGCGCGGCCCACGCGGCGTGCTTCACCATGGCGCTTTCGAAAATCCTGGGCGAAGCGGGATTGACGGCGGAAAAGATGCGTACGACCGCCGACGTGACGCTCGAAAAGAGCGGTGACTCTTTCGATATCACGACCATCCATCTGACGTTAGACGCTCAGGTGCCGGGCGCTGATCAAAAGCAGTTCCAAGAGCTGGCCGACAAAGCCAAAGCCGGTTGCCCGGTTTCGAAGCTCTTCAAGGCTCAGATCACGCTTGACGCAAAGCTGTCTTAAATTCCAAAATCGCGGATGGTTTATGTTCTCGTCTTTTTTCTGTCCTCGGCCTCCGCAGTCACGTTGACCGAGGCGCTCGGCGCCGCGCTCAACCGGCACGAATCCATCGGTCAAGCGCGTGAGCGCACCGTGCAAGCCCGGAAGCGTTTGGATCAGGCCCAATCGGGGCCGCAACCGTCGCTGGTGCTCGACGCCTCGTATTTGATCCAACCGCCGCTCGACAATCCGTTGTTCCGTGAGTTCTCGCCCGAACGTCAGCGCCAAGCCAAGCTCACTTTGACTCAACCGTTGTTTCGCGGATTGCGCGAGTTCGCGGCGCTCCGCCAGAGCCATGACTTCGTCGAAGCCGCGCGGGCCGGTGAGTATCAGGCGTTGGCCGATTTGTACGAGGCCGTGGCGACCGCGTTCCTGCAGGTGCTCGCGCTGGAGCAGGATTTGAAGAACCTGGATGAGCAACGCGCGATCTACTCGGCCCGCGTGAAAGATCTTTTGGGACGTTCGCGCCGGGGCGAGTCCGCGCGCAACGAACCCCTGACGGCCCAGAGCACCCAGGCTTTGACGATCGCCGAAATCGAGTTGGCGCGCGCCCGTTTGCGCACGGCTCGCGAAACTTTTTCTTACATGACGGGGTTGCCGCGCGAGTCGGTGCTGAGCGATCCGACCGGCGAGCCGGCGCCCAAGATCCAAGGTCTGGATTTCTATCTGGGTCGTTTGGAAACCC
>DAISHW010000454.1:0-1780 GCA_036822295.1 Bdellovibrionales bacterium
AACGGTTTTACCACCGCGAGCTTCGGTTTTCCCACGGTCAGGGTGCCCGTCTTATCGACCACCAAAGTCGTGATTTTTTCCATTGCCTCGAGAGCCTCGGCGTTCTTGATCAAAACTCCGTGCGTCGCGCCTTTACCGGTACCCACCATAATCGACATCGGGGTCGCCAAGCCCAAAGCGCATGGACAGGCGATGATCAAAACGGCGACGGAATTCAAGATGGCGTAAGTCAGCGCGGGCTCGGGCCCCGCGAAGAGCCAAACGGCCGCGGTCAGAATCGCGATCGCCACGACCGCGGGGACAAAGTACGCCGAAACCAGATCCGCGAGCTTCTGTATGGGCGCGCGACTGCGCTGCGCCTGCGAGACCATTTTCACTATCTGCGAAAGAAGGGTGTCCGCGCCGACTTTGGTGGCCTCCATGCCAAATGTACCCGACCCGTTGACGGTTGAACCCGTCACGGACTCACCTTGGCTCTTTTCCACCGGAATCGGCTCGCCCGTGATCATGGACTCATCGACCGCGCTCTTTCCTTCGACGACTTTACCGTCGACGGGAATTTTTTCGCCGGGACGAACGCGCAGGCGGTCGCCGACGTGAACATGCTCGAGCGGAATGTCTTCCTCGGATCCGTTCGCGCCGATCTTCCGCGCGGTCTTCGGCGCCAGGCCCAGAAGCGCCCGGATGGCGTCGCCCGTCTGACTCCGCGCGCGCAGCTCAAGCACCTGGCCGACCAGCACGAGCGTCGTGATCACCGCCGCCGCTTCGAAGTAAAGCGGAACCATTCCGCCATGAACCTTCACACTCTCCGGAAAAAGCCCCGGAAAGAACGTCGCCACGACGCTGTAGACATAGGCGACGCCGGTGCCGACGGCGATCAATGTAAACATATTAAGTTTTCTAGTTTTGATCGAGATCCAACCGCGCTCGAAAAAAGGCAGTCCTCCCCACAATACGACCGGCGTCGCAAGGATCAGCTGAAGGCCCGCATAAAGCCACTCGGGCAAAACGTGCTGCACCGGTTGCCCGGGAATCAAATCCGACATGGCGATAAGGAAAAGCGGAACGGACAGCGCGGCGCTCACTTTCAGGCGCCTGGTGAAATCCACGAGTTCGGGATTTTGCTCCTGATCTAGACTCACTTCCTCGGGCTCAAGCGCCATTCCGCAAATGGGGCAATTGCCAGGCCCTTTCCGGCGGACTTCCGGATGCATCGGGCACGTGTAGATTTTCTCTTTGTCCGCCTCCGTCACCGGGGCCGGCGGTTTTACTTGAAGGTACTTTAGCGGTTCGGCGTCGAACTTCGTTTTGCACTTCGGATTGCAAAAAAAGTACGTCTTGTTTTGATGGACTGAGCTACCGCCTTTGGCGGATTGCGGATCAATCGTCATCCCGCAAACGGGATCCGTATGGCGGTCATGTTCTTGAGTCTTCATACCCGCTCCTCTTACCAAGCCGAGCGGCATCTGCCAATGACCCGGGGCACGACCCGCGCGCGAGGGGGAGGTATCTTTCTGTATCCCCAGCCGCCTACAACCTCCGCTCTTGCTGTGCTTTCAAAAACTCGTTTCTCTGCGAAAGGCTTTCGCCCATGAGTTCCGAAAGCGACCTCCACGCATCGACTTGCGCCGGTTGCAAATGCGTCTGCATGGTCTCGCGGAACAGGCCCAGCCATCGGACCAGAAAATCGCGATTGAACCCGGCGGCGAAATGCTTGGCGATGGGATTGTACTGAATCGAGAGATAGGCCTTGCCGCCGAAACGCACCCACCAGAAATGC
>DAISHW010000455.1:0-1770 GCA_036822295.1 Bdellovibrionales bacterium
TACACGCAAAGCGCTTTGGTTTCGCGCGAGGTGGGCGCTTTACTGGACCTTCCTTTGAGTTCGCGCGAGGCCGCGGACCCGGAGACGGCCGACACCCCTGCCGCCGACGTGCCCGATTCCGCCGACGCCGGCGACCCGGCGCCCGAGATCGCGGCGGCCGCTTCGGTCGCGGAACCGGTACCGGAAGAAAAAGAAGTCGCGGCACCCGTCGCCAAGAAAGCCACCCCCACCCGCGTGGAAGTGACGTTCTGGGAAGTTCCGCGCGAGGCTTTGAACGGTTGGTTGAGTTCAGGCGAGCGAGTGGCCGACAGCAGCGGCCGAGCGTTTTTGATCAAAGACGGCGCGAAGCTGAACGAAGCTTTGCAAGCCCAGGGACAAAACGCGGGCGGCGACGCCAAGAGCGCCAATCTGCAAAACGCCGCGCAGGTGAATTACGACTCGCCGGTCGCGAGTCCCGACGCGCTTCAATTCGGATTTTCGGCCCAAGTGAACCGCGACGACAAAGGCGCGGTGACGATTCGCTGGGATTCGAATCTGGTTCCACCGCCCGCGGGAGGCGATCCCGCGCAAGCGCTTTCGCTCGAAGGTTCAAGCGCGCTCGCCCCGAATCACGTGATCCTGTTGGTGTATGAGCCCGCCCCCCGGGCCTTGCGCGAAGAGGCGGTGATCCGCCTGGGCGACGGCCCGTGGATGGTGCTCGGCTCGCCGGAGTTTCGCTCCGGGCTCACCGATTGGATCGCCGCCATTCAGTTAAAGTGAGCGAACGTAGTCCAAAACTTCCTGGGCATGGCCGGCGACTTTCACCCCCCGCCATTCTTTTTTGAGAATTCCTTCGGCATCGATAACGAACGTCGAGCGCTCGATGCCCCGCACTTGGCGCCCGTACATGTTCTTCATTTTGATGACGTCAAAGAGAGCGCAAAGCTTTTCGTCCTGGTCGCTCAAAAGATCGACCGTGTAGTCTTGGGCCGATTTGAATTTTTCGTGGGACTTCATCGAATCGCGCGACACGCCCAGCACCTCGGAGCCCGCCGCGCGGAATTGCTTGAGTAGCCGTGAGAAGTCCTTCCCCTCGAGCGTGCAACCGGGCGTCGAATCCTTGGGGTAAAAATAAAGCACGATTTTACGGCCTTGATGTTCGTTAAGATCGAAGGTTTTGTCGCCGGTGGACGGGGCGGAAAACCCCGGAACGACTTTGCCCACGGTGGCGCGGGCGGTTTTCTTTTGGGCGGTTTTTTTAACTGTTTTTTTCTTCTTCATCGCGATGTGCGTATCATGGATTTTCCGCTTCCCTCAAGTCGGCGTTTCACCGTACGCTTTTCCGGAGCGATTTCGTTAGCGGAAGGATATTTATGAACGACGGATTCGTGCGGCCCGCGCCGCAAGGCGGCTGGGTCGAAGTGATCGTCGGCTGCATGTTCAGCGGTAAAACCGAAGAGCTGATAAAGCAGGTGCGCCGCGCGCACATCGCCAAGCAGCGCACCCAAACGTTCAAACCGCAAATCGATTCGCGGTATTCCGCGGAAGACGTGGCCTCTCACGATCAGAACCGTCTGACGGCGTTTCGCGTGACCCATGCGCATGAGATCCCCGCTCTCATCCATCCCAGCACCAAGATCGTGGCCATCGACGAAGGCCAATTCTTCGGCGACGAATTGGTGGAGATCGCAAGCGTTTTGGCCGACCGGGGCGTACGCGTGATCATTGCCGGCTTGGACACCGATTGGCGCGGGCGGCCATTTGGCCCGATGCCCCAATTGCTGGCGGTGG
>DAISHW010000456.1:0-1719 GCA_036822295.1 Bdellovibrionales bacterium
GCACGACCACGAAGACCAACAAGTAAATCATCGCGCTGTCGGTGAAATGCATGAACGATTCCCACTCGCTGCGCCAGAAGCCCGGCATCAACAATTCGCGTTTGATGTTCTGCGAATGAACGGCGAAGGCGGGCGCGGCCTCGAGATTCATGCTGATTTGCGAGCTGAGCGAAATCAGGGTGCGCAGCGTTTGGCTGACGCCGTCGAGAGATTCCTCGGCCATCCGCCCGAGTTTGTGGATTTCACCGCTCAGCTCATTCAGATTGGCGCGCGTTTGGTCGGCGACTTGGGTGAGTTGCAGGCGCATGAGCTGGTCAATTTGAGCTGGCGTCAGATGTTCTGCGGCCAGGTATTCCCAAACGAAGTGCGGATGGTATTTCGAGCGGATCTCCCAGGCTTTCAGCCCTTTTGAACCCAAGGTCCAATCGGGATTCAGGCGGCGGGCGCCGAGCAGAGGCGCCTTGTTGAAGAGATCGTTCTTCATTTGTTGCAAGTACTCGGCGCGTTCATCCTGGCTGAACCAGGCCCATAAGCCTTGGGTGCCGGGGATCAGGTTGCCGACGGTCGGCTGAGCGAGTTGGCGGTGATTGGGCGCGCCTTTTGTGACGTCGACGGGACGGTTTTCATAGCGATCGAACTTCAAGACTTTGCCGAGCGCGATCAGGTCTTGGATGTCTTTCACGCGGCGGCCCGCGTTCTTGGTGAGCCGTTCCAGGAACTTCGCGTTCATGGTGTCGCGATGGATCTCGGGATTGAACTCGACGCGGTCCTTGACGCGCTCGAAGAAACTGAAATTGAAGCGAGTGTCGTTCGGCAGGGCCGAGAACGGTTGCGCCGCGCCCGACGCGCTTTCGCCTTTGAGTTTATACGACTCGAGCATGTCGAGTAGCAGGGCGCGGTGAAGCATGTAGCCTTGCCGGTAAGTCGGCGCGGCTTTCAAGAGCTCGACCAGACCCGAAGCGGTGGACTGGAGTTTCAGGCCGTCGATTGCGCCCTGCTTGGCTTGGATCAAGTATTTCAGCTGCAGATCGTCCGAAGCGTAGTCCTTAATCTGTTTCGCGATCTCGATCATATTTTTGTTGAACTCGTCCAGACCGCGCGCGCGTTCCGCGTGCTTCGCGCGGGCGAACGCGCCCGGTGCCAGAGCTTGGCTTTGTTGCAGGCGGGCCGCGACCTTCGCGCCCAGCGACTGGGCGATGCCGGCGTGCATCGTGCGCAAGGAATCGGCGGCGCGCGGATCGAGTCGCAGAGCGAGTTCGGCATTGCCCAGGATCATCCAATCGAGCAAGAGCTTGGCGGTGTCCGCGACCAAAGCGGGCGCGGCCTTCGACCAATCGCTTTTCGGGTGCAGATTCAAAAGAGCGGCCAAGGCGATCGGGAAGTTGTTTTGTTCGGCTCGCAAAAGCGACGGCGCGTCGACCACACTCGCGTCAAAGCCCGACATGTGATGGATCTGGCTCCAATAAAGCGCGGTGAATAATGTCGGCTCGGTTTTGCGAACCTCGTCCAGCGCGCGCAGGAGCGCGAGCCAAACGATGCGTTTTTCGCGCGCGAGTTCACGGCGCTCAAACTGCAACAGAACGGAATCACGATAGATCTTTGCCGAGGGAACGGCGGTCAGAACCGCGTCGCTGGGGGGGGGGAACGGCTCCGGCTTGGAAGCCAGCATGTTACCCGGCGTGGGCCTGGGCGGAAAACTCTCGCGGAATGCGGGGGGGG
>DAISHW010000457.1:0-1702 GCA_036822295.1 Bdellovibrionales bacterium
ACTGGCCTGGGTGCCGCTCGGATTTTTCTTTTTCACGACGTTCCGCGGGTATGTCGAGGCCAATTGGCCGATCGTCGCGTATCCGGTGATTTTCGCTCTTGCGGTCGCGAGCTTCCCGCGCAACGTGCGGGGGTTGCAAATCACGCAAGCGGTTTGGGTCGTCGCACTGGTGACGATGGCGGCGCTCGTGCTGGCGCAACCTTCTTGGTCGAAGAACATTAAACTCAAAGAGTTCCATCAATTTGACGCGATCGTTGAACGGGCCCGGGGACTGGAGCCGATGTTCGCGCGTTCTTATCAAATGGCGTCGAAGATGCATTTCGAACTGCGCGTGCCCGTCTACAAACTCAAAGGCATGAATCGCCGCGATTACTACGATTCGCTGCGATTCAGCGAGCCGGCCCCGGGAACGATTTATTATCTGGCGGCCGAGAAGACGGACGCGCTGCCGCCCGCATACCGGGGCGACCAGGTGTTGGAAAAGATCCCGGTGGATGAACGCTACGAGATCTGGAAGGTGCAAAGACCGTGAAAACGTTCTTCGCGCTGATCGCGCTCGTATTCATGTACCTGATTTACGGTCTTTATCTGGCTCACTTTGACGTGCGCATTCTGCAAGAAGATTTGTCGCCAGAGCCGCCGCGCGGCTTCTTCGATTATCGCGGTGTCACCAATGTGCACACGCGACTGAGCTCGGGCAGTGGCGACGTATCGAAGGTCATCGAAGCGGGGCAAGCGGCGGGGCTGGATTTTCTTTCGATCACGGACCTCAACACTTTCGACAAGCCGAGTTCGCTCGCGGGATATCACGGCAACCTGCTGGTGATGATGGACGGCGAATACAGCTATTTGAATTCGCGTCTGCTCAACATCGGCGCGTCGACCTCGCGCCATTTACAGGGGGTCGGGCGCTCGCAAGTTCTGTTCGCCGACTTGCTCTCGCAAGTGAAGAAGGACTCGGATGTTGGAATGCTTTTCTTGGCGCATCCGATGAAGGCCCGCTTCAAGTGGACGGGCGAATATCCCCCGGGTCTTGACGGTCTAGAGGTCATCAATCTGAAAAATGTTTGGCAAGAGGCTTGGACCTCGCAACGGGGTTCGTTCCTATGGAGCCTGACGATTTTGCCGTTCAACGAAAAGCTCGCGCTTCTCCGGCTCTTTGAATCTCCCGATGCCGAGATCGCGCTGTGGGATGAGCTTTCGCAAAAACGTCCCATGGTGGGCGTGGCGGGCGCGGACGCCGAAGCCAAACTCGTCATGGGTAGCCCGAACGCGTTTTTGCGTTTTCCGACCTATGAGACCCTGTTCTCGCTCGTGCGCAATCATGTGCTCTTGCGCTCGGAGTTGACGGGCAATGCGACCAGCGACGTGGAAAAACTCGCGGGCGCGTTTCGTTCGGGTCAGTTCTACATGTCGCTCGATATCTTGGGAAACCCGAAAGGCTTCAACACGGTCCTGCGCAATCGTCGCGGTCAGGTCTTTCCCATGGGTTCGCAAGTCGCGTTTGAAGAAGGCCTGACGCTCGAAGTGAGCCTGCCGCAAAAGCCCGCGGCGCCGTTCGATACTGTGATTTACCGCAACGGCGAACGCATGCTGACTTCGAATTCGCAAGTCACCCAGTACTTTTTGAATCAACCGGGCGTTTACCGGGTGATGGTGCGCGTGATCCCGACATTGCCGATTCCCGACGGCAAGAAGTGGA
>DAISHW010000458.1:0-1692 GCA_036822295.1 Bdellovibrionales bacterium
TCCGGCCCCCACACCTGGCTCAGCAAGAAATCGCCGGTAACCAGATCTCCTGAAAGCACGTAGCTTTTTTCGCCCAGGTCGGCTTCCATGCGCAACGCGACCGCGTTCTTGGCGGTGACTTTGAGTTCAACCGCGCCTTTCTCGATCGTTTGGCTGCCTTGGATTTCAAAATCCCTGACCATGCAGCGAATGTCGCCGACCGCGGCCATGGCTTGATGTCCCGTGAGTAAAATCAGAATCGCTATGAATGCGCGCATGTCTCCCCCTTTTTGACGTTCGGATATTAAGCCGGGAGGGCGAAATCAACACGTGCCGGAGGGGCCTTAGAACTTTTTTCTGCGCGCTTCGAGCAAACTGGCGGCCAGCGCTGATAAAAAGATCAAAGTGGCGCCGACCGCTTCGTACCGATCGAGCGATTCATTGAGCAGCAGCATCGCGAACACCATCGCGAACGGCGATTCGAGCAGAAACAAAATGCTGCTCACCGTCGCCGAAAGGTGGGCTTGCGCGCGAACCTGAAGGTAGAACGCGATGACCGTCGAGCCGAACGCCAGGGTCAAAATCCCGGTCCAGATCTGCGGCGTCCAAACCGCGGGCGGCGCGACCGGTACCGGATGGTACAAAAACAAAGGCAAGCACAGCAGCGTCGCCCAACCCGACTGCACCAGATTGAAAACGAAGGGTTTCCGTACCTTGACGCTCACCGCGCCGACCACGCAAATCTGCAGAGCCGCGAACACGGCGCAAATCAGCGTCAGCAAATCCCCGTAATTGAAATCGCCGATGCCGAAATTAACGATCAGCCCTGTGCCGAAGAGCGCGGTACCGACGCAAAGACAGATCGAAAACGGCAAACGCTCGCGCCGCCAGACCGCCTCGAACAAAGGCACGAACACCACGTAGAGCGTGGTGATGAACCCGCTCTTGGTGGCCGTGGTGTACATCAACCCCCAAGTTTGCAAAAGCAACGTACTCAAGAGCAGAACGGCCGGCCAGAAGGACAACCGCAGATTCTCGCGCATCGCGACCCGACCCGCCTCGCGAGTCAGAAAATAAAGCAGCAGCAGCGCGGCCAGAAAAAATCGCCAGAACGTGATCTGCACCGCCGACAGCCCCTGCAGCGCCCAAATGGCGGCGATGAATCCAAAGCCCCAGAGCCCCGCGGCGACCAAAAGCTCCGCGGAAGCCAGAAGCGAGCTGCGCTTCTCCGTCATTTGGCGATATTCGCTTTCTTAAGCCAGCCGCGGCGGCGGAACCACAAGAAGATGACGAGCACGACCAGCGTCATCAGGCCCAGCGAGGCGAAGTAGCCGTACTTCCAATGCGTCTCGGGCATGAATTCGAAATTCATCCCGTAGATGCTGGCGATGAAATTGATCGGCAAGAAGAAGCAGCTGAAGATCGTCAACACGCGCATGACTTCGTTCGTGCGGCGTGAGGCCTCGTTGGTCTTCTGCGAGGCGAGCGAGATGTGCAGGTTCATCAGCGCCGCGATCGATTCGGAGATTTCATCGCAGTAGAAATAAAGCCCGTCGATCATCTCTTTCGAGTTTTGAAAATGCGGCGTCAAGAGCGCTTCGGCGTTGGCCATCACCTTGTTGATCGGCTCCAGCGTCGTGCGCAGCATCCGCCGGACCACCGACACGCGGCGTTTCAGGTAATAGCCTTTTTGCATCTTGAATTTGCGATGCG
>DAISHW010000459.1:0-1686 GCA_036822295.1 Bdellovibrionales bacterium
GAGCGCCGCCGGCGCGGGCTGCGCGCGGGTGATGACCGCCGTTTCTTCCATCCGCCGCTCCGCCTTTGCTTGACTGCGCTGACGTTCGCGCGCCAAGGCGATTCGGCGTATGAGCTGATCCGCGCGCTCCAACGTCAGCGCGTCGGTGACGGCCAGGAGTTTCCGGAGTTGCGCGGGCGTCGCGGTCAAGCGGGGATCGAAGCCGGCGGGCGCGCCGGCTTGGTCCATCGCGACGTACGTGAATGCGGCGAGCGCGTTGTAGGCCCAATTCACGCGGGTCACGAGCAGCCATTCGCGCTCTTTGATGTGGGTGTTGAGCGGCAGGTTTTCGAGAGTTTGGATGTGCCCCTCGCTTTGCCGGGCGCGCACGACTTTGCCGGGCGCGGGGAATCTCAATTCCTCGGCCAGCAGATCGATGATCGTGGTTTTTTCCGACCAATACTCGGATGGGCTCATGCCCTGACTTTCCGCATGGGCGCGCAGGAGCGGCCAGCTGTCGTGCCAGAACCTTTTCACCTCTGCCGGGGTGGGTTGGCGGATCCATCCGTCGTTGTGTTTGCGCATTTGGCTTAAAAGCGACGCGCGGATGGCCGTGCGGTCCAGATCCCCCAAAGCGCCAATGCACGTCGCCGCCGCGAGCGGGAGCCAGAGCGTCAGTGAGAGGAGCCAAAACCAGCGCATAGCCTGTCGATTCCTTTTACAAAGTTTGAAAATGGGTGTCTGGCCTTAGCCAGGGCCGGTCATCCATCGCGGTTTCCTTAGTTTCCGGAAGAGATTGCAAATCTGGCACCAGTTTCGGGGACCTTGGGCTCCGTTGCTCAGAAATCCCGGTCCATGACGGTTTTGCGTCCGTCGGCCCGCGCCTTTTCAATCGCCCGGTCGCAGAGCGCGCGCACTTTGTCGCTCAAGATGTCCATCACCGATTGCGACGTGTTCATGTCGGCGCGCGCTTGAATGTATTCCTTCAGGCGAGAGGCGATGATCAGAACTTCTTTGGGCGCAGGGCCGGACTTGGCCCCGGACGGCGAAGGACTCGCGCCCGCCGCGCTCGGTACGATGATCTTGCGGGTTTCCGCGCGCGCGGGAGAGCGCATCTCGATCGCGGCGGCGTCTTTGTGCCGGGCGCTCGGCAAATGCACCTCGAAACAGGGCACGCTACAGAATACGTAACCGGTGCGTTGGCCGTTGCAGGTCGAGACGCTGCAGACGTAATAGCGCTGATTGAATCCGATCGCCTTTTTACAAGAGCTGCATTTCTTCCAAATGTTTTGATCTTCAATGGGTTGCATATGTTTGTTTCCTTCAGTCGCCGCGCACGCGAACGCGCCAGTTCGGGCCCGAGCCGATTTTGAATTTCCTCGCGAAGTCGCCCTGATTGAGCGCGAGCGACAGATTCAGCAGGCTGTTGAAATAGAGCAAAGGTTTGCCCTTCATCACCCCGCTGAACGTGTCCACGAGCGGAAGGCTCGCGGCGTACACTTGCTTTTGACCGTCGAAAATCGTGACGTGGAATTTCTGCCGGTTATTGAAATGCTTCGTGACCATCGCCTTCGGGATATTGCTCCACACGTTCCCGTAATTCGGATCGAGCACGGGGATCACGCCCTGCATTTCACCCGCGGCATAGTCGGCGCGCTGATATTCCAGGCGGGTAAGGGCGGGCAGTTCCTGGCCGATCGATTCGAA
>DAISHW010000460.1:0-1684 GCA_036822295.1 Bdellovibrionales bacterium
AAAAGGGTGGCGCGTGCCCGTGTTCTTGAACAAACGCGAGAGCGACGCCTGCTTCGAGCTCTGCGCGAAAAAACTGATCGATGCTTACCCTTATTTGCGTCTGGCGGTGGGATCCCACAACGTGCGCTCGATTTCGGCCGCCGTGGCTTACGCGAAGGCGAAGGGCCTGGATCCGCGCGCGGTCGAAATCCAAATGCTCTTCGGCATGGGTGACTCGATCAAAAAGGCCTTGGTCCGTGACGGGTTCCGCGTTCGCGAATACGCGACGATCGGCGAATTGATTCCCGGCATGGCGTACTTGGTGCGCCGCCTGCTCGAGAACACCTCGAACGAGTCGTTCCTGCGTTCGAAGTTCGCCGACAACGTTTCGTCCGATGTTTTATTGAAGGATCCCACCGAAGGTTTGGTGAAGAGCGACGGCACGCCCGAACGCGATCCGACCCGCTTTCACAACGAACCGCCGCTGGACTTCGCGATTCGTCACGACCGCGAAACGATGATCCAGGCGCTGAGCGAGTGGCGCGGCCGCTTGGGGCGCACGTACCCGCTGGTGATCGACGGAAAAGAAATCACCACCGCGCGCAAAATCACGCGCGAGAATCCCGCGAAAACCACCGAGATCGTCGGTCACGTCTCGGCGGCCACGAATCAAGAGGCCGAGCACGCCGTTCAAGCCGCGAAGAAAGCATTGCCCGCATGGGCCAAGACCGCGCCGGACGCGCGCGCCGACCTGCTCGACAAACTGGCCGACAAAATGGCGGCCGAGAAATATCGCCTGGCCGCGCTTCAGGTGCTCGAGATCGGCAAGAGCTGGCGCGAAGCCGACGGCGATGTCGCCGAAGCCATCGACTTCTGCAGATACTACGCGCGCGACATGCGCCGCCTGGGCAAACCCTTCCGCGTGGGCCGAGCGCCCGGCGAAGTCTCGCTCTATCATTACCAGCCGCGCGGCGTGACCTTGGTCATCGCGCCGTGGAATTTCCCGCTGGCGATTTTGAGCGGCATGGTGGGCGCGGCGCTCGTGACAGGCAACACGGTGGTGATGAAACCCGCCGAACAATCGTCGATCATCGCGAGCGAACTGCAGCGCATGATCCTAGAGGTCGGCTTCCCGAAAGGCGTTTGCCACTTCCTGCCCGGCTACGGCGAGGAGGTCGGCGAATACCTGGTGAATCACAAAGACACCGCCATGATCGCGTTCACCGGCTCCAAGCCGGTGGGTTTGAGCATCTTGCAGAAGGCCGCGGTCGTGCATCCAGGACAAACGCACATCAAGCGCGTGCTGGCGGAACTCGGCGGTAAAAACGCGATCATCGTGGATTCCGACGCGGATCTCGATGAAGTCGTGGCCGGCATGCTCTACTCGGCCTTTGGCTTCCAGGGACAGAAATGCTCGGCCTGCTCGCGCGCGATCGTGCTCGAGCCGATTTACGATCGCTTCCTCGAGCGCCTGACCGACGCCGCGAAGAGCCTGTTCCAAGGACCGCCCGAAGATCCGCGCATGATGGTGGGCCCGGTCGTCGACCAAGAAGCCTATGAGCGCATCCGCACGACGATCTCGCAGGCCAAGAACGGCAATCGCTTGGCGTTTGAAGGCGCGGCGGGCGAAGGCGGGGACCTTGTACCGCCGGCGAGCTTCGCCCATGTCGATCCGAACAGCGGGCTCGCCCAAAAAGAAATCTTC
>DAISHW010000461.1:0-1683 GCA_036822295.1 Bdellovibrionales bacterium
CGCGCTTTCGGTCGCGGCCCACGCGCGTACAAGCTCGAACGGCTGGGCCGGCAGGAATTGCAAGCCCAGCAAAGCGCAGATAAGGGCCAGCAGGGTCACCATGTAGAAAGCCGAAGGGTTGTGGTGGCCCGCGACGACGCGTTGGCCGAAGCGCCACGACAAGTGCCAGCGGTCCTCGCGCCGCGGTTCCATCCAGGATTGCAAGTCCGAACTGAGCGAAAGTTCATGACCGTTTTCGAAGAAGCCGCCTTGATGCAAAACGTGAATCGTGCGCAGCACCTGGCGAAAGGGAACGGATCCTTGCTTCTTGTAAATCTTGGCGATGATCTCGCGAACCGAGAATTGACCGCTGCACAGCAAGACCAGATCGGCCAAAGCCATCGGCAGGATCACTTGATTGTAGGGATTGTCGGTTTCAAAAACGATGCGCGATCCTTGCGGAAGCACGCGCCCCGCGCGGAGCTTGGGGCGAAAATTTTCGAGTCCCGTCATCATCGCGGGCGCCCTTGCAAAAGTTTTTCGACCCGCCCGCGCAGCTCTTTGAGAGCTTCGCTAGGTTGCGGAATATTGAGCAGAAACAAAATCGCGCGCTCGCATTCTTCGGGCGAGAGCGGCCGGCCGTCGCCGTCGACGGGCCAGGCTTCCTCTAAGAAATCGATCTGTCGTTCGGCGACGTTCAGACTGGCCAAGCGCTGCACATCGCGCCGGAAAACGATCGAGTCGCCCCCAGGCGAGCTCCAAAGTTCGGCGGCATCGAGCGAAGGCCCCGTTGAAGCGGCGCTGATAGCGGTTTTCATCGAATGGGCCCGCGCTCCGAAATCGACCGCGGGCTTCACCCGCCGGATCAAGTCGTCTGCGGCATTCAAGAACTGCAAGTGCCGGAACAAATTCACGCGCGAGACGATGCGCGCGCGCACTCCACATTCGAAGTCCGTCCAATAGAGCGTCAAGTCGAGTTCGTTACCGACTTGCGGCCCCAGGATTTCGCCGGGATCGAGCAGACAGCATCCGCCGACGCTCAGATCCTGAAGCACGAGCGAGGCGCCCTCGTGCCGGATATCCGGCAAGAAACGCAAATGAACGCGCGGACAAAGAATGCGCGCGTTCTGGCGGCGTTCAACGCCCAAATGGCGGGCGAGCGAGAACAAGGTCTCTGCGGGCTCATTCACTCGATCTTTGCGTTTACGCCAGAACATCGGTCACCAGCTCACGATCCAGGCGCGCAGAGCCTCCCAATTGGCCGTCTCTTCGATCTTAAGCTGCGTGTCGCTGATGCGTTCGCAAATGATCTCGATCGAGCCTTGGTTGTGCGCGAGTTCGGCGCGGAACTTTTTTTGAATCCAGGTGGGCAGGGAGTCTTGAAGCGAAAGACCGGTCATCGATACGTCGCTGGTGCGGGTCGCGAAGTATTTGCCTTCGCCCGCCCGCACGCGGAAATGGAAACTGCGGTCATAACGTCGCGCGGTCCGGCGTTCCGAGGTGGTTGATTTTTCCACGACCAGCGTGGTGTGGGTGGGATCGCCGGGGGCGTCCTCGAAAAGCGGGCGGCGCGGGGCCGGCTCTTGCACGGGAGTTTCTTGCAAGGGCGGACTTTCTTTGTGGCGGCCCTTGAGTTGACGGACGTCTTCGTAAAATTCCGCGATGGCGCCGATCGGTTGCCAGCGCAAATCGCCCTCTTGACAG
>DAISHW010000462.1:0-1682 GCA_036822295.1 Bdellovibrionales bacterium
TGAAGAAGCACTTCCCCGGCATCGACGTGCTGGGCGAAGAGGCGGCGTTCGCCTCTCGCGACGAACATGTCCGCACGTCGACATGGTTCGTCGACCCGCTCGACGGCACCACCAACTACGTGCACGGCTTTCACGTGTTCTGCATCAGCATCGGTTTGCAATGGCAGGGCGAGTTGGTGGCGGGATTGATCGACGTGCCGATGCTCGGCAAAACCTACAAGGCGGCCAGGGGCATGGGCGCGACGGTGAACGGCGAACCCATAAAGGTGAGCTCAAATCCTTTGATCAAAGACGCGCTCTTGGCCACCGGATTTTTCCCCGACAACACGACCGCGCTGCGCGATCAGCTGAAGATCTTCTCGGAATTGGTTTATGAGGCGCGGGGGATCCGCCGGGCGGGCGCCGCGGCCTATGATTTGTGTTTAGTGGCCGAGGGCGTGTTCGACGCCTTCTGGGAACCCAACCTGAAACCTTGGGACGCGGCGGCCGGCACCGTGCTCGTGCGCGAAGCGGGCGGCGTCGTTTGGACTTATTCCGGTGAGGAATACCGCCTGGGCGATTCGTCCCTGTTGAGCGGCAATTCGAAGATTTGCACCGCCATCCAATCGCGCATCAAACAGGTGCGTAGTTCTCTCGCATGAACGACTTCGACGCGATCGTGATCGGCTCGAGCGGCATTACGTCTCTCAGGCCGCGCTCACGGCGAGAAGCCGGATTGATCGCTGAATGAAACTTTGTAGGACTTTCAGCGGCGCGACTTTTCGCTGCCACTGGTGAGGGTTCTTCGCTAAAACGCGGGTCGATCCACAACCCATAGCCAAAGGAAGATCCATGAAGCAGTTGATCGCAAGCCTGATCCTGACCGTTTTTGCCGCTCCCGCATTCGCCACGATCGACGCCAATGACTGGGTGGAACTCGTCATCGCCAACGTTCAAGACGACACCGAGTTCGGCGTTCAGCGCGGGCCGATCGTGGGTTGTTACGGCATGGCTCAAGGCGCTCGCCTGTACGCTTGGGTGGCCGAGTACAAAGCCACTTCGAACGTCGGCTGCGGCATGACTCCGGTGTACGAAAACGTCAACGCGTTGACTTGCGCGAAGATCGTGAAGTCGAAAGAGTCGAACGATTATATGTCGTTCTCGGAAATCACTCTCGACATTTCGGCCTGCCCGCAAAAAGACAACCAACAATTCATCACGATGATCCGCACGTCGGCGGCCCGCAACTTCCCGCAGTCGGGCGGCAAAGAAGTCGTTCTGACGTTGATCAAGTAATTTTGCTTTCCGGTTTCTGCGTCCGTCGGGTTCGGAAACCGGTCTTTTTTCGCTTCAATTCCTCGCCTTTTTGTCCTGATCATTGCCCCGTCGCTTGCATCTATGTCGAACCCGATGAAGCATATTAAAGATCTTGAGGCCGCCGGCTTCCAGCGCGGGCAAGCCGAAGCCCAAGTGCAGATGGTTCCAGACGCGATCGAGGGGAACTTGGCCACCAAAAGCGATTTTGCATTGTTCAAAGGCGAAATGGCGATGTCGGAAACTCGATCCGAGCATCGTGCCCATCAGTGTGCTAACATGAAGCGCTCGATTCTAACTCCCGCCCTTGCGTTGTTCTCGCTGAACGTCCAGGCCGCCAAGATCACCAAAACGATCGGCTGCGTGTTCAACGAACCGTTCTTCAGCCT
>DAISHW010000463.1:0-1643 GCA_036822295.1 Bdellovibrionales bacterium
TTTGTCGCTCGGTTGCATCCAGGCGCTCAAGTGCAACACCAACGAATGCCCGACGGGGATCGCCACCAGCGACAAGCGCTTGATGAAGGGGCTTTACGTTCCCTCGAAACTCGAGCGCGTGTACCGGTTCCAGCGCGAAACGGTTCATCACCTGGCGGAGTTGATGGGTGCGGTCGGTTGCGCGTCTCCGGACGAGGTGTCGCGCCCGCTGATCAATCGCCGTCTCGCCGACGGCGCGGTCAAAACGTTCGAAGAGATCCATCCGACGATGGTCGAGGGCTTTTTGACCGATTCCAGGCAATGGACGCTGCTGTCTGAGAAATGGCAGACGGCCCTGAACGCGGCCCAGGCGGGCAGCTTCGCCGCGTTCAAGACGACGCTCAAAAACGAACGAAGCTTAACAGGGTGAACTGGGTGTTGTCCGCGTAGAATTTGCCGAGCTCATCCGCATCCTCGCGGTCGACACGGTCCTCGTACACGAAAATAAAATTCACGTTGTCGTTCAAGGGGAAGCGCACCGACGGGCCCGTGATCCACTCGCGTAAGACCGGCTTGTTCTTGTTGTTTTCAGCGGACGCGTTCCAGGTCTCGTCGTTCGCGCCGAGCTGCCAACCGACGCCGAACTGGGGCGTCACTTTCCCCCAGAGCTGCAGGCGCTGCTCCAAGACCTGTTGCTTGGTGCTCGCCGCGACGTTTTCAACCGGGAAGCCCTCTTCATCTTCGAAGCTCGTGCTGTAGGTCGTCCGCGACTGAAGATAGTAGCTGTACTTGTTGTCGTACTCGAGTTCCATGTAGCGGTTGAAGACCTTGGAAAGAATGAACTGGTTGCGCACGCGCGTGATCATGCCGGTGTCGCGGCTGAATTTGCTGGTCGGCGCGTACGCGCGGCCTTCCCAGTAAAGACCCAGATCCCAGGGCAGGTACGCCAGATCGTATTTTTGGATGCTGACGATGATGTCTTGGAGCATGAGTTCTTGCTCGTTGACCTTGCCGCCGTTGAAACGATCGGTGCCCGCCGTGTTGTACTGGAACGGCACGCGCAAGCCCATGCGAAACGAGTTTTTGATGTAAGTCGCGAACGTCACGTAATTGTAGGTCGAGATCCGCCCCCCGTCGCTTAGGTGATCCGTTTCCGTCGAGGCGAGCGAGAAGAAGTTCGTGTTCCAGGTCTTGCCCAAAACTTTCAGACGGGTCGAACCGTCGGTTTCTTGCACCGAGAACTGGGCGTGCGCGGCGCCCGCGAACAAAACCGAGACCAATAAGATGAACGCTTTCATTATTTAGCTCCCACTTTTTGCAAGGGCATGAGTTTAAGTTCTGCGTACATCGGCCAGTGATCGGAAACGCCCGTGGCGCCGTTGCCGTTGCCGAAGCGCGCCGGCGTGCCGAAGCGATTCATTTGATAGACGCTCGAGTTGACCGTTCGGATAGAACCCTTGTCGAGCTGGTAGCCCGACGAACCCTCGCTCAAGCCTTTAGAGAACAACAGCACGTCGAAGAACGACCACGTGCCGTCGGGCGGAAAATACGTCGTGCCCGTGCACTCGTGGCAGCCCACCATATGCGAAACGGTGAAGCGCGGCGCAGCCATCGTCTTGAAGTACTTTTTATCCCAGTCCTCGCGCGAGGTGATGTTGAAGTCG
>DAISHW010000464.1:0-1267 GCA_036822295.1 Bdellovibrionales bacterium
GCGATCTTGGCCGCGCGCGAGCACGGCGCGAAGCACGAGTCCATCCAGCGCGCCATCGACAACTACAAGGGCATGGCGCACCGGCTCGAGTATGTCCGCAAAGTCGGCGGTGTCGAGTTCTTCAACGACTCTAAAGCCACCAACGTGCACGCGGTCTTGCGCGCGCTCGACAGCTTCGAAGAGAACGTGATTCTGATCATGGGCGGCAAAGAGACCAATCTGAACTACGCGCCTTTGCGCGACAAGATTCAGCGCAAAGTGAAAACGTTGATTCTGGTCGGCGAGGCTAAAGAACGCATCAACCGCGACATCGGCGATTTCAGCGAGACTTTCTTGATCGGCACGTTCGAGGAAGCCGTGCTCATCGCCTATCAAAAATCGCGCATCGGCGACACGGTTCTCTTGTCTCCCGGCGCTTCGAGTTTCGACATGTTCGACTCCTATGTGGAACGTGGGAACTACTTCAAAGAGATCGTAAATAAGTTTCGCTGATGGTTCTCATCACCGGGGCGCTGATTCTGCGGCGCCCCGGAATTGAAAAAGATTTCGACAACTTAGTAAGTTCTGCGAAGACCATGCGCCCTGAGTTCAGGCACTTGCATTCAGCCTCGCTATAGCGATCCCAATTGGCACCGAGCTTAGAAAGTTTTCAGCATCAATTGCGCATGGATATTGCTCAAGCTCAGGTTTGAGCTCAAAGACCAATATAAAAAGGGAATAGCAATGCTGATACTGCGTGAAGCATCGAGAGCCTCTCTCCTCCTCATCATCACCGCGCTCGCGCTGACGTCGTGTCAGTTCAAAACGCCGGCCACGGAAACACCGCGCATCAACGACAAAGGCGAAATGATCCCCAAGGCGTTCTTCTTCAGGGACAAGAAGTTCAAGCCGGGTGAGTGCTCGGACCAGACCTTCCTGGTTTCGTGGGCGCCGGTCACTGAGCGCGGGATCTGGGGCGAAATGGTGAACCTGCAGGGCACGCCGCGCGTTTCCCACGTGAACGTCAAGTGGTGCTTCACCCAAGACAGATTGATCGCCTACGAAGTGAATCCGAGCTTCACAGACATGCGCAAGAACTCGGTGGCGGTGATCGAGATTCCGATCAAGGCGCAATACCATTACGAACGCGCCAAAGACGATTACACCCGCGACACCAACAAATACGTCAAGAACCAAGATCGCGACGCCTACATGTTCCAGCCGATGATGGACTTGGATTTACAAAACATCCAGGTCAATCCGTTCTTCAACAGCTGGTTCACCGCCG
>DAISHW010000464.1:1277-1640 GCA_036822295.1 Bdellovibrionales bacterium
CCTGGGCTTCACGGTCAACACCAAGAACAGACTTTTTCCGGCCGCGATCCAAGCCGACATCCGCTACAACTTCCTGGCCATCAACACCAACCCGAACTTCGAAAAGCGTCCCTACAATCCGACGCTGGCCAAACACATGAACGTGCTGCACGTCGTGGGCCGCACGATCGACGGCTCGGCGCAAGAGACCTATGCCGGCCGTTGGGACGTCAAAACCAAACCGGTCACGTTCTACACGTACGGCGTGCCGTCCAAGTACATGCCGATCGTTCGCGACGTGATCAAAGACTGGAACGACGCTTTCGTCAAAGCCGGCGTGGTTCCCCAAGGCCAACCCGCCTTGATCCTGGACGAGCGCAAAAT
>DAISHW010000465.1:0-1639 GCA_036822295.1 Bdellovibrionales bacterium
GGCCTGGAGTCCGCGGATCTGATCAAAGCGCTGTTGCTCGTGCAATTCATCGGCTTTCCGGCGGCCATCGCCTTCGGGTTCGCGGGGGAAAAGATCGGCCCTTTGCGCGGAATCGCGATTTGCTTGTGCGTTTACCTGGGCGTCACCGTCTACGCTTACTTTTTAAGCTCCGCGACCGAATTCTTCATCATGGCCGCGGTCATCGGACTCGTTCAAGGCGGCGTTCAAGCGCTGAGCCGCAGCTATTACGCGCGCCTGGTCCCGCCTGAGAATTCGGCCGAATACTTCGGTTTCTTCAACATGATCGGCAAGTTCTCTTCCGTTCTGGGGCCTTTGATGGTGGGCTGGGTGGGACTCCTGTTCAACGACTCGCGCGCGGGCATCCTGATTCTGGCGATCTTCTTCGTCTTGGGCGGCGGTTTGTTGTTCAAAAGTCGGCGCGCGGAGCGGGCGGCTTGATGAAACATCTGATCTTATTTTTGTGGGCGTCGTTGGCCGCGCAAGCCGGGCAAGATCCGTCTTGGTCTTACCGGGTGATGCGCACCGCGAACTTCGAGATCATCTATCGCGACACGCAAAGGGATCTGGCCAAGCGCTACGCGCTGGCCGCCGAGCAAGCCCATGAGCTCCTGATTCCGATTTTCAAAGAGGCGCCCGACAAAACGATCGTCGTTCTTCAAGACGACACCGATCAAAGCAACGGCCTGGCGACTTTTTTGCCCTATCCCCATATCCGCATTTATCCCGTCCTTCCCGCGCCCGGCGATTCGATCGGCGAATACGGCGATTGGCCTCTCGAGATGATGGTGCATGAATACACCCACATATTGAACATGCATCCCGCGCACGGAATCTACGCGCCCTTCAAATATATTTTCGGCTCGGTGGTGCGCCCCAACGCGCTGTTGCCGCGTTGGTACTTGGAAGGCCTGGCCGTGAACCTGGAAAGCCGCCTGTCCACCCACGGCCGCCTGCGCTCGCGCGAAACCTTCGCCGCCGCGCGGGCCCTTGCCATGAGCCGACGCTGGGACCAGGAAGACGTCGCCATGATGAACGAAAGCGGCGTGAAGACGTGGCCGTACGGCGCGCGGCCGTATCTGTTCGGCGGCTGGTGGTGGGAAAACGTCCAGACCGAAAAGGGCCAGGGCGTGATCGATATCTGGAACCAGAACTTCTCGCGCCGCCTGCCGTTTCTGATCAACGGCCCGATGCGCGAGCAAACCGCGCGCGATTCCGCCGAGCTCACCAGCGACGCCGCGCTCGCGCTCGAAGACATGAGCCGCCGACAGCTCGATAAAATCGAAGCCTCGGGCCCGCACACATCAGTTCCGGTCGCCGAAACCCGCGGCGAGCAGACCGTATTCGCGATCAGCCCGTCCGGCAAAAAAATGGTCTACTGGCTCTCTTTGCCGGGCGGCAGCGGCAGTCGCGTGAAAGTCAAAGCCCGCGCGCGGGGCGATGAAGCCTTCGGTCCGGTGTTCGCCGACAGCCTGTTCAAAACGGCGGGCACTTTGCGCGCGCGCTGGATGGACGAAGAGCGTTTCGTCTTCGATCAAATCGACTTGGTGAATCCGTACGTCACTTACCGCGATCTTTACATGTTCGATCTGCGCACTCAGGAAACCACGCGACTCACCAC
>DAISHW010000466.1:0-1607 GCA_036822295.1 Bdellovibrionales bacterium
CAGCAGCAAGGCCATTATTTCAAGAGTTCCCGGACGGCGCGCATCCATGCGCCGTCCTCTTCAAGCGCGAACGGCCGACCGGCGTTCCAGTCGTAAGCGGCGCGCGGCGGTTGGACGCGAAGGCCCTGGGGTTCACTCAAGAAGCGCGGCACGATGGGCGTGTGCAGGGCCGGATCCAAATTGCCCCAGGTTTCGTAGTTCACGCGGTAAGCGCCGACCACTTTGAGCAAGGCGTCGTCGTCTCGTCCCATATCGACGGCGTACCGGGGGCGGAGTTTTTCGTCGAGCGCGTTGAAGTCCTGAGCCACGGGATCGGCGAGCAGCACGCAGTAACCTTTTAAAGGCTGTGTATCGCCCGCGACCACCCATCCGGACGGAAGGCGCGCGATCAGCGACGGCAGCTCGCCGGCCATCGCCGCTTTGATTTTACGGTGGACTCCCGTAGGCATGGTCCATCAGTAACTTGTCAGGAGAGATCCCGACAAGTAGATTGTCGGTGCATGAGTTTGGCGACATACTTCGAAAATCTGCTTAAGCGCGTCGAGGGTTCGGATGAAATCCAAAACGACGGCAAAGACAAAGACGGGTTTTACAAGCCCACCCGTACGCTGCTCGTTCGCCATCTGAATCTGCTCAAAGATCTGCACGCCAAGCCCGCGGCCAAACCTATGGTCAAAAGCTCATGGTCATTCGTGACCGAGAATCTTCCGCCCGACTGGCTGGTGCTCTCTAAAGACGAAAAAGAAGAGTTGAAGAAAGTGCTGGGTTCTTAGGACTCAAACGGATTCAGCCGTTCGGTCTTCGACCAATCGGGGGTCACATCACGGGGCCTGGGGCGGTTCACGTCGACCGATCGACGGAAACCCATTTGGATGCGCGCGCGACCTGTCAGCGTCGCGAGCAGCGTAAGTCCCAAGACCACCCACATCACCATCCAAAGCAGCACGAAAGCCAACGTTACAGGCGCCGTCACGATCAAAAGTAGCCACGCCCAAATCGCTCCGGCGCGCAGGAGCCCGAAACTCACCCATAAACAAAATAAAGCCGGAATCGAGACGCTGATCATGCTGAATAGAATCGACAACAAGAGACGCGCCTTCGAAGGCCCGCGGGGCGACGGTGGGGAGTCGGCGCCCAAAACCTCGGGATTCTCCGGAGTGCCGAGCGGCGCTTCAGGCACGAACATCTTCATCAGGCGTCGCCACATTGTCATGGCAGCGACCATATCACCTATGGCATATTACGCCAATGACCGAATCCCGCATTTGGCTTCGTCTCGAAAAAATCGCCAAAGTCGCCGGCCGCGAGGCTCTGACGATGGCTTTGACGCTCTGGTATTGCATGACGGACGCGCGTACGCCCGGTCACGTCAAAGCGTTGATGCTTGGGGATTTGATTTATTTGATCTCGCCCATCGACGCGATCCCCGATTTTCTGCCACTGGTCGGTTACTCCGATGATATCGGCCTGATGGCGGCGACGATCGCGGCGCTTGCGACTCACATCCGCAAAGAACATCGCGAGCAAGCCCTGGCCAAAACCGATGAGTGGTTGAACCGCGTCTAAGGGGAAGCCGCCGGCGCGACCGGCGGCACCGCTTCGATCGG
>DAISHW010000467.1:0-1603 GCA_036822295.1 Bdellovibrionales bacterium
AAAGATTCAGGGCTACCTGACGATTCCGAAAGCTTCGAGCGGCAAAAACTTACCGGTCATCATCAATCCGCACGGCGGCCCGTGGGCGCGCGACGAGTGGGGCTTTAATTCGGAAGTGCAATTCTTAGTGAGCCGCGGATACGCCGTCTTGCAAATGAATTTCCGCGCGAGCGAAGGTTACGGCCGCAAGTTCTTAGAGGCCGGATTCGGCCAATGGGGACTCAAAATGCAAGATGACATCACCGACGGCGTGCAGTGGCTGATCGCCACGGGCGTCGCCGATCCTAAGCGCGTCTGCATTTACGGGGCGTCGTACGGAGGGTACGCGACCCTCGCGGGGCTCACCCTCACGCCCGGACTTTACGCGTGCGGCGTGGACTACGTGGGCATTTCGAATCTCTTCACCTTCATGGAGACAGTCCCGCCCTACTGGCGACCATTCATGGCGCAGATGTACGAGATGGTCGGCCATCCGAAAAAGGACGAAAAGCGCATGCGCGCGACTTCGCCCGTCTTCCACGCCGACAAAATCAAAGCGCCACTGTTCATCGCCCAGGGCGCCAATGATCCGCGCGTCAACAAAGCCGAAAGCGATCAGATGGTCGAAGCGCTCCGCAAACGCGGTGTGACCGTCACCTACATGGTTAAGAACAACGAAGGTCATGGTTTCGCCAACGAAGAAAACCGCTTTGACTTTTACCGGGCAATGGAGAAATTCTTGGCAGAACATCTGGGAGGCCAATAGTGAAAGAACAAATCACCTACATGGGTTACGAGTGGGTCATGGCCGAGGACGGCGTCCTGGTCGTGGGCATCAACGAAGCCGGACTGGATGAGTTCAGCGAAATCAACAGCGCGAACCTGCCGAGCGAAAACGAAGAGATCGTGCCCGACGAAGTTTGCGGAGAACTCGACACCGATCAGGGGCCCATGAACCTGTATTGCCCGGTCGAAGGGCACGTCGTCGAAGTGAACGAAGCGGTGATCGAAAACCCCTCGCTGATCATGGAAGACTGCTACGACGACGGATGGTTGTTCAAAGTCGAACCGAAGAACGCGGGCGACCTGGACGATCTGACTCAGGCAAGCACCAATGATCGCGATGAATAGACTTTTCTGGATCTGCGCGCTCGCCGGCGCGGACTGAGCCCGCGCCTCAGTCTTTTTTCTCGTTGCTTTCTCCGACCGGCAGGGCCGACAGGTTCTGCTGCTTGAACTCCGTGCCGTCGAAGGTCACGATCTTCGGTTCGTTGTCCAAAACCGTGGCCAAAGCCACCGGGCGCGACCAGAGCTGATACTTGTTCTGCATGGTCGCGTTCATGTAGTCGGGCTGCATCTCGATGCCTGCGAACATATGAGCCAGTAGCAGCTCCCCACGATTGTTATGGTTCGCGTCCACCACCGAAATGATCGGCTGGCCGAAGTTCGTGAGCTGGAACAAGAACTTCTTCTTGATCGCGGCGAAGTCCCGCGTGTCGACCTCGTACTGACCCGTGCGCTTATTGAACTTGTAGACGAACATCTTGTGCTCGACGCAGAAGTCCTCGCTCAGGAACTCATCGATGAACGTGACATCGTTGTAATGCTTGCGCACCTCGAAGAT
>DAISHW010000468.1:0-1590 GCA_036822295.1 Bdellovibrionales bacterium
AAGGATTTTTCAGTCGCGGCGCCGCGGACGGGCGCAGTCTGTCCGTGATGGACGATTTCCTGAAAGACTCGTTCGGCAATGAAGAGGTCGGCCGGGCGAAAGTGCCGTTTGAGTGCCCATCGCGTTCCATTTGGTCCGGAGTGGTCGCATGGCAGAGCCGCGGGAGCTTCCGCGACGCGCTCAAGCGTTGCCTGCCGTTTCCGCCGACGTTCAAAGCGCAGGGAACTTTCATGGCCGGCCCGTCGCAAGCCACTGAAGCCGTGGAAGCGCTCGTCAAAGACGGTTATAACGTGATCGTTCTGGTGAACGTGCTCGGTTCGGCCGCGCCCGTCGGCCAGGACGCCTTACGGGACAATTTGAACTATGTTATTCTATGGCAAGAGATCCGTCGCGCGGTGAGCGAAACCTCACGTTTGAATATCGATACGGTGACCGTCGACACGAGCGCCTATCCGATGAATCAATTCGCCGCGAAGAAAGAATTGATCCTGCTCGGCGAGAACGCGGGCCGCAAAGCCGCCGCGGATTTGATCTCGAAGTACAGGTTCTAAAGAGAGGACATGAGGCATGAGAAAAGCGCGCATTCCCGTTGAACATTTCAAAGCCCGTCGCCGTCGCTTGGCGCAGCTGATTCCCAATTGCGCGCTGGTCTTGCCGGCCTGGCCGGAGTACATCCGTAACGCGGATTCGCACCATAACTACCGGGTCGAATCGAATCTGTATTACCTGACCGGATTCGAAGAACCGGAATCATGTTTGATTTTCCGTCCGGGTAAAACCCCGGAGACGGTTTTGTTCGTCCGTCAGAAAAACGTCGAGCGTGAAACTTGGGATGGCTTTCGTTTCGGGCTTGAAGGCGCGAAAAGCGTTTTCCAAATCGATCAAACTTACGCCATCGAGGATTTCGAGAAGCTCGCGCCCGACTTGCTGCGCGGCTCCGAGCGCGTGTACCACACGATGTTCCGCAATCACGAGTTCGACGCGATCTTCGGTCGCGTGATGGTCGCGATCAACGGTTATCGTCCGCGTTTCGGTTTGGGCATGCCGCCGATCGAAGACGCGTACACGATGCTCGGTGAGATGCGCATTCGCAAGACCGAAGAAGAAGTCGAGATGATGCGGATCGCGGCGCAGATCAGCGCCGACGCGCACATCGACGTGATGAAGGCCGTAAAACCCGGAGTCACCGAGCGCACGCTGCACGGAATTTTCATTCGCAGCGTGATGGAGCGCGGAGCTTTTGGCGAAGCCTACGGGGGGATCGTCGCGACGGGCAACAACGCGACGACTTTGCATTACCGCTTCAACGAAGACACATTGCGCGCCGGGGACATGCTCCTGATCGATTGCGGCGCGGAGTATCTATATTACAGCGGCGACATCACGCGCACGTATCCGGTGACCGGCAAGTTCACGAACACGCAAAGACGCGTGTACGACAAAATCTTGAAGGCGCAAAAGGAACTCTGCGCGATGGTGAAGCCGGGTTTACCGCACTACGACCTGCAAAAGTTCACGGTTCAAAAGATGACCGAGATTCTGGTCGAGGAAAAGGCGCTCAAAGGCGGCGTCGAGGAAAACATCAAATCG
>DAISHW010000469.1:0-1585 GCA_036822295.1 Bdellovibrionales bacterium
TTCCACGACATCGGCAAAGCGCGCATCCCCGTTGAAATCCTGGTCAAACCCGGGCGTCTGGACAAAGCCGAAATCGAAGTGATGAAATCGCATCCCGAATTGAGCGCGGAAATGATCATGGCGTGGCAACACGTTCCGTTCTTCCGCTTTCTGCTCCCTGGAATCCGTTACCATCACGAGAAGATCGACGGCGGGGGGTATCCGAACGCCATTCGCGGCGAGGCCATTCCGCTCTTTGCGCGCATCATCGCCGTCGTCGACGGTTTCGATGCGATGACCAATCAGCGTCCCTATCGCAATCCGCTCCCTGAAGAAAAAGCGATCCAAGAGATCCGCGATTTCTCGGGCAAGCAGTTCGACATGCGCATCGCCGCGGAGTTCCTGAAACTCCTGCCGGAATACAAAAAAGAAGATCAAAAAGAGAACTCGCAAGAGCTCGTCGTGGCGCGCCTGATCAAGGCCGCTTAAAGAAGTTTTCTCTCTAAAATCTCGGGCGTGAAATAGGTGAAGATCATGCTCGCGCCCGCTCTTTTCATCGAACCCAGCATCTCGAGCATCGCGCGGTCGCCGTCGAGCCAACCGTTGGCCGCGGCGGCCTTGACCATCGCGTATTCGCCGCTCACGTTGTACGCTGCGATCGGCACGTCGGCCCGGGATTTCAGAGCGCGAATCACGTCCAGGTAACACAACGCCGGTTTGACCATCAGGATGTCGGCGCCCTCCAGCTGATCGAGCCGCGCTTCGCGCAGCGCCTCGCGCACGTTCAGCGGATTCATCTGATAGGTTTTCTTGTCGCCGAATTTCGGGGCGCTTTGAAGCGCGTCGCGGAAAGGTCCGTAGAAACACGAAGCGTACTTCGCGGTGTAAGCTAGGATTCCCGTGCCGGTGAAGCGGTTCTCGTCCAGCGTTTTGCGAATCCAACCCACGCGGCCGTCCATCATGTCGCTCGGGGCGACGAAGTCCGCTCCGGCCTCGGCCTGCATCAGCGCTTGCTCGGCCAGGACCGCGACGGTTTCGTCGTTCAAAACCGCGCCGTCTTTGACTAAGCCGTCGTGGCCGTCCGAAGAATAAGGGTCGAGCGCGACGTCCGTGATCACCACCAAATCCGGCAGCGCCTTCTTCAAAGCTTTGACGGCCGCGGGCACGAGTCCGTTCGGGTTTTTGCTCTCGGAGCCGCGAGCGTCTTTGTTCTTTTCGTCAATTTGCGGAAACAGGGCGATCGCCTTCAAGCCGCGCTCGTGAAGCCTCTTGGCGCGCTCGACAAGACTCGTGACCGGCAAACGCGAGCAACCCGGCAGCGAAGCGATCGGTTCATCTTTGCCTTCCGCTTTGATGAACGCGGGCCAAACCAGATCGCTCGTTTCAAGTCGGGTTTCCTGCACCATCTCGCGAATCGCGGCCGAGGCGCGAAGCCTGCGCGGACGCTCGGTGAAAATCATTTCGCACTCCATAGTTGGTCGAGTTTAAGGCCCAATTTTTCAAATCCGCGCGCGAGACTCAGGAGCGGGAGCCCTTGAATCGCGCTCGGGTCCGAGGTTTCCATTTTCTCGATCAACGCCATCCCGGCGCGCTCGATTTTATAGGC
>DAISHW010000470.1:0-1248 GCA_036822295.1 Bdellovibrionales bacterium
CCTAAATGCGTGCAGGAGGTTTTCACTTGCGTTTGAGTTCGCTTCGCCCCGGTGACATCGTCGACGTGATCGCTCCCGCCAGCCGCTGTTCCGATAAGGAATTAAGGGACGGGGTCCGCGCGCTGCGCGAACTGGGCTTGAAGCCCCGCGTGCCCAAAAATATTTTTGGCCGCACCAAGTTTTTCGCCAACACCGATCGCGAACGCTTGAAACAGTTGAAAAAGGCGCTCGACGCCAAAGACTCGAAAATGATCTGGTGCGTGCGCGGAGGTTACGGCGCCATTCGTTTGATGCCCGAGATCGCGCGCTGGCCGCGTCCGCAGCGGAACAAGATTTTTTTAGGTTACAGCGACATTTGCACTTTGCACGCCCATTTCAATCGCAAGTGGAACTGGCCGACGTTGCATGGACCGCTACTCGACCGTTTGGGTCGGGGCGCGATGGCGCCGGGCGAAAAGCGCGCGCTGTTGCGGCTGATCTTCGGCAGGGCCGAGGGCATCGAGTTCAAAAACTTGAAAGCGCTGAATCGCCCGGCCCGCCAAACCCGGCGGCTCAGCGGTCGCGTGATCGGCGGAAACCTGACGGTGATTCAATCGGGGCTCGGGACCAAGGCGGCGTTGAAGCCGCGCAAAGGGGACATTCTGTTTTTGGAAGACACGGGCGAGCGCCCTTACCGCCTGGACCGCATGCTCCAGCAGCTTCAGCAGGCGGGTTTGTTTAAAAACGTTCGCGCGGTGGTTTTGGGCCATTTTCAGTTGAACGACGCGAAAGAGCGCCGCTTGATTTGGAGCGAAGTCATGCCCCGCTTCGCCGAGAGTCTGGCGGTCCCGGTTCTGGCGGGGTTGCCGGTCGGTCACGACGTCAAGAAACAATATCCGTTGCCGTTCAACACGCTCGCCGAGCTGCGCACGGGCGCCCGCGCGAGCTTGAGCGTGCGATCGGGAATTCGATGAGTCGAATCGAGCGCGCGCTCAAGAAGCGTTTCGAGTCGCTTGAAGGCTTGAGCGCGGTCACGCCCGGCGTGGTGGTCGATGTGCACCTCAAGGGCAAGCGGGTGGCGCTTCTTCGCCAAGGCGAGACTTATACGTATTACGATCTGGCCTCCCTGACGAAAATTCTGTTCACGGCGTCCGCGTCCATGTTCCACTTCGATCGCCATCGGCGCGAATTGTTCGATCCGGTCGCGAACCTCTTGCCTTGGTGGAGACATAAGACCACTCCTTTTGATTTTCTGACTCACACGGCGGG
>DAISHW010000470.1:1258-1585 GCA_036822295.1 Bdellovibrionales bacterium
GCCGATGTATGAAAAGCTCAAAGGTCCGATGACGCCCGAATCTCGCTGGGCGCAGATGAAGAAGCGTCTGCGCGCCGTAAAACCCGCGCGTCGCGAGAAGGCCATCTATTCCGATTTGGATTTATGGATGATGGGCGCTTTTCTAGAGGCGCGTTTAGAGAAAACGTTGCTCGGGATCTGGAAGGACACTTCCGATCGGTTGGACTTGGGCAAGATCTTTTTTCATCCGGGCAACAAACCGAAATACCGCCCGGCGCTTTACGCGCCGACCGAGGATTGCGTTTGGCGCGGCCGGGTCTTGCGCGGCGAAGCGCATGACGAGAACAC
>DAISHW010000471.1:0-1576 GCA_036822295.1 Bdellovibrionales bacterium
GTCTGCGGGGACTTCAACGGCAGCGCGGGCCGCAAAGCGCTCGGCGAGGAGTTCGCCGAATTCGCCAAGACCGATCTGGAAAGCGTTTTGGAAATCGCCGGAGTCGACGGCGAACTCGCCGCCACGCAAATGCAGTTCTCGCGCGGTTCCGGCGTGCAGGGCATGCAAATCGATTTTATTTTCGTCTCGCCGGAGCTTCACCAGCATCTGATCCACGACCAAGTCGGCGTGTACAGATATTTGAGTGACTTGAGAGTGCCGCTGCCCCTACCGAAAACGCTGGAGCAGCGGACGTATTTGCCGAGCGACCACTATCCGGTCGTGGCGACGTTCAGGAATTTTATTTCTTCTTCGGAGGCTTGACGTCGATCAGCTCGACTTCGAAGACCAACACCGAGTTCGCCGGGATCTGCTGGCGCGCGCGATCGCCGTACGCGAGTTCCGGCGCGATATAGAACATCGACTTGCCGCCTTTTTTCATCAGTTGCAAACCTTCGGTCCAACCCGGAATCACGCCCTTGACCGGAAACTCGGCCGGCTGATTGCGCTTGTGGCTCGAATCGAACTCGGTGCCGTCGATCAGGGTGCCTTTGTAATGCACGACCACGACGTCGTCGGGTTTGGGCGAGGGGCCTGAACCTTCGGTCACGTGTTTGTACTGCAGGCCGCTAGAGGTCGTTTTGATGTCGGCTTTGACTTTGTTCTCGGCCAGGAACTCGTCGGCTTTGACTTTGTTCTTTTCGGCCTCGATCTTCATTTCTTTCTGCTTCTCTTCCGAGAGCTTCATCATCGCGGCTTGCATCTCCTCCTCGGTCAGCTTCATGTCCTTGCCGCCACCGCCGTACGCGTGCGCGAACCCGCGCGCCAGAATTTTCGGATCGATGTCGAGTCCTTGGCTTTTCAGGCTTTTGCCGAACTGCGCGCCGATCGTGTAGCTGACTTGGTCTTTGTTGGTTTTCGGTTTCGGATTGCAGCCCGTGAACGCGATCGCGAAGATCACGCCGAGCCACAACGGCCCCCGGATGAATGCGGATACCATATTTCCTCCATGGAAGATGAAAAGCGCTAAGACTATGCCTGCGCGGCGCTTGACACAATCCCTGTGGCGGCGCATTTTCGAGGGGCTATGTTCGAAGCCATGACCGGTAAAATTCGCGTTCAGGTGCAACCCGCTTATGTCCGGGACCAATCTGATCCCTCGCAGAGCTACTATTACTTTTCGTATCGGGTACGCATCACCAACGAGGGACAGGACGAGATGCAGTTGCTGCGCCGCCACTGGGTGATTAAAGACGCCTTCGGCGCGGTCGAAGAGGTCGAGGGGCCCGGCGTGGTCGGCAAACAGCCGAAGCTGCGCCCCGGCGACGTTTTCGAGTACCAGAGCTTTTGTCCTTTGACGACGCCCACCGGCTCGATGCACGGCCGCTACTGGATGGTCGACAAGAACGGGAAAGAGATCGAGGTCGAAATCCCGGAAAGCGGCGGCGGGTCGATGCCCACCTTCGAGATCCCCGGCATGCCCGGCGCTTCGATGGGCATGATCAATTTGAACGACAGGCTCGGCAAAGCCTTCGGC
>DAISHW010000472.1:0-1539 GCA_036822295.1 Bdellovibrionales bacterium
AATCGTCGGCGCCCACCAGACGCTGCACCCATTCTTCTTCGGCGCCGGCTTCGGTTTTCACGGTCACTTTGCTCGAAGAGTAGTACATCCGGTAGAAGTGATCGAAGTAACCCCATTTGCGCAGGTCGTTCGCCTCGCCCTTGAACTCCAGGTAATTCCTGAGCCGGTCTTCCATTTTACCCGGGCGGTCCATCAGCTCGAGCAGATCCATTTCGCTCGGAGTGATGCGAATCGCGTTCAGCACTTTCAGGTAGTATTCGGCCATGTCCTTGGCGCTGACGCGCACGGCTTGGCAATTCGGCGCGCTCGGCGCCAGGGGGAACACGCGGCCGCCCATGTCGCGTTCCGCGCGCGCGCGACCCCACATGTCTTTCGCGCAATTCCTGGCGTCGCCGTCGCTGGTCTCGATCGTGCCGAGCTTTTGCAAATCGCGCATCCAGTTCAGGCGGCGTTCTAAAAGTCTAACGCCCAACCCGCCGGTGCTGTACCAAGAGATGTACTGGTTGCCGTCGGAGGCGGGCCCCGCCAGGATGAACATCGCTTGGCGCACGAAATCGCGTTGGTTCGCGGTGAACGGGACTTTCTTCGGCGTGTTGTCTTTGTATTCGCCGTTTTCGAGCAGTTCGTCGCGCGTTCCCAGCGTGATTTGCGTGTTCGGTCCCAGCGCCACCCGGCCCGAGTAGGGAACTCCGATGTAGCGGCCGGCGTCCGCCCCGTCGGTCACGCCCTTGTTGATCATATGGCGCGAACGGATGACTTGATCCCATTTGATCTGCACGAAGAAATCCGCCGAGATGTCGTTCTTGCTCTTGATACGCTCCGGCGACAGGCGCGCGGTGTCCGCCGTTCTGGCGTAGCCGTCCACCAGGAAGCCCAAATTCGCGAAGATCGGATCGCTGACGTTGTGGGTGTTCAGGGCCTCGTTAAGGGCGGTTTGCAGGGACATTTCGGGCAGGCCCATGATGCCGCTCGCCTGCACGTTTTGCAGCAGCTTCAGCGCGCGGGCCTTCACGTCCGCTTCCATATTGCCGGCCTGCACCGCTTGGATCGCGCTTTGAACGGTCGGGAGGTCTTGGGCCACCAGGCGCAAAACGGTCATGGCGGCATGCACGTCGCGGTAGAAGTCCGCGTTCATCTGCAGCACGGCGGCGCGCCGGTAGAAGTCGGCGCGCGTGAAACGCTCCAAACAGTCGGCCTGTTTCCGCACAAGCTGGCGGTCCAGCCGGAACGACAACTCGAACATCTTGCGCTCGAGCCTTTGGATGTTTTCGATTTCGCCGCGCACGTCGTTCATGATCTTGTCGCGGTTCTTGAACGCGCGCGGGCTCAGGCGCGATTCGGCGTTGTCCGCGTAAAGATGATGGCGCAGGACCTCGACGTAACGGTCCATCTGCAGGCGTGCGTTGCGCCAGTTGGTGGCGAGCGCGGCCCGGTCGTAGATTTTGATCGAGGGCCCCGAAATGCCGGGCGTATCCGACAGCGTGTTCATGCGGAATTGCGAAAGGTCGAGCGCGACGTCCGCCGCCAGCGGGTCATTGC
>DAISHW010000473.1:0-1513 GCA_036822295.1 Bdellovibrionales bacterium
ACGACCAATAACGATGACTTTATTCACTCCAGACATTGCCTATACCCCTTTCAATCCCCAACAGATAGACCGCTGGCCACCATTGAAGTCAAGCGAGGGCGCAAAGCCAAGGTGGAGTTAGAAAGTGGTAAGGCGCGTTATATCGGCTTGTGAGCCCACGTAGCCCTGGGCGCGGAACAGGTACCGGGCGCCGGCCGTGGTTCCGGTTTTCGCCTTGTCCAGAAACATGAAAACGAAGCCCAATTCCTTAAGCATGGCGTGATTGGCGTTCAAATCCACGGTCACCGCGTACTTGCCGAACTGGGGCGCGACGCCCGCGGGCGTGCGGATCATCTTAAGATCGAATTGTCCTTTGATGCGGCCGTAAAGCGGGTCTTTGCCCTGACCGAACTGGCCGTCTTCGATCACCAGGCTCCCGCCGACCAAGCGGCCTTTCAAAACCGCGTTGGCCAGAGTCAGGCCGGGGTAGTTGACCGGCATCGAAACGCCGTTCATCGGGATCATCGCGACGCCGGCGGGCATGTTGAATTTCTCGACGCGGACGTTGAATTCGCCTTCGGGCTGGTCGGTGAAGTCGGGTGAGAATTGAATGTCCGTGTCCACATTGGCGCGGCCTTGAATCTTCTGCGCCAAGTCCGCCCAGTCACGTAAGGAGTCCAGATTCAGCTCTTCGATTTGAAGCCGCGCGCGGGCCCGCTCGCCGCCGCCTTCGGCTTTACGGCCCGGGCCGTAAGACAGATCGACGTCGCCGCCGAGCAGACCTTCGGCGCTGAATGAAAAGCCAAAGCGCGTGGCCATGGCTTTTTGCGCCTCTGCGTCGCCGCGCTGGGCTTTCATGATCGTGCCGATGTTGAGCAGCAGCGACATCAAAGACGGGCGAAACTTCACCCATTTGGCCTCTAAAGGCGGGAGCATCGTTTCGATCGACACGTTGGTGGCTGACACCGCGGGCTGCGGAAGCAAGTGCACGTCCAGAGTTTCCGGCTGAACGTAAACCTGATTGCCGGTCGACTGCGCGACCACGGTCGTCAGCACTTGCGAGAGATCCGAGAACGGAAACAGCCAAACGAAAAACAACAGCGCCGAGGCGAGGGCGATTCCGATCAATGCTTTGCGGCGCCAGAGCCAGCCGACGGCGATGTTGACGTACTTCATTCGGGCTCCGTGTCGGCGGGGCGGCTGGGGCGCGCGTTGCGCGCGGGCCGATTCGGCCGCCCTTTGCCCTTGGCTTCCGTGGCCGGCGCGCCCTCGGAATCCGCGATGGCCGGCAGACCGAAGTTCACCACTTTGGCGATCATATCGTAGTAATGCGTTTGCCCGGGACTTTGAATCACGTCGAGTCCCATGAGCTTCGTGCCGCCGCCCATGTTTTGGAATTGATTGGCAAGGGTCGCGATCTGCGTGAGATTGAGTTTCTTCACTTGCACGGCGATTCCGTTTTGCACGACGCTTGCGGGGCCCATTTGGCCGGCCGCCGGCCCGGGAAGGTCGGAGATTTCACCCAACTGCTCGG
>DAISHW010000474.1:0-1506 GCA_036822295.1 Bdellovibrionales bacterium
GGTGGTGCCGATCGATTTCGGATCGATGGCCTTGGCGTCTTTCGAAGCGGGGAAGAGCAGGCCCAGGCCGCCGCCGAGCCACGGGCGGAAGTTGCCGGTCGAGAACACGTAGCGGCCGATGAAATCGAAGCTGAGATACCAGATGTTTGCGGTGCAAGATTGCGCGTTGCCGTCGCCGCATTTGGCGTCGCCGCTCACGCTGAAGCCTTCCAAACCCGTCGTGCCGCGGAACCAGATTTGATTGAAGAGCTCATAATCGAACAGACCCTTGGCGCTGAAGCCCATGCCGCTCAACGAAACGGAACCCATATCGTTGTCGGCGGCGTCGTAGATTTTGGCGGTCATCGAGTCTTGCGAAATGCCTAGTAAACCGCCCCAGTATGAGCGGGTTTTTTGGCCGCGGGCGAAACCCCCGCCGCTCGATTTTTTAGAGGCCGACGCGGACGAAGCACCTTTGGGTTCCAAACTCATCCCGGCGGAAGCTTTGCCCTTAGCCAAACGGGCGATGGCCTTTTCGCCTTTCACGCGGGTGATGCGCACGATGCCGGCGCGTTTGCCGTCGCTGCGTAGGACGTACATCTCATCGCCCGGCGCCGCGGCGTCGCCGCGCAAATCGATCAATACGGATTCGCCTTTGACTTTGACGACCTCGGCGGCGTTTACCAGGCCTGAAAAACCCAAGAGTAAACACAAAGATAAAGCGTGGCGCAACATGCTGAACCCCTCGATGCGATGTAATCCTATTTTATAGGGCGCAAGGGGCGGAATGCAAACTCGCCTAGGCCAAGGGTGAGGATGACGGCCGCATCGACATGCTCGATCATGTCTTGGGCCGAAGAGAAGCGGTAAGCGCACGAGAAGCCTTCAGGCGCGCCCAGGGCCTGCACGCGCATCGAAAACTCTTCGTTCTCGTCGCTGAAAACGCGGGCCTGCGGAGTTTCGGAGAGCAGAGTCCAGTTTTCATTCAAGGTCCGGGAGTCGCAGCCCTGCCAATGCGCCATGGCGCTATCGCGATTTTCCTCGGCGTATTCAAAGGCACGTTTTTCCAGGAATTTACGTCCCTCGGACTGATAAGCCGAGCAGGCGGTCAGAGCGAAAACAGAAATGAAAAAGAAAAATCGGCTAAACAAGATCCCCCCGGCCGAAGACATTCAGCTTAGCCGGGTGAAGATCCGCTTGTCGAGGCTAGAATGGAATTTCGTCGGAGCTGTCGAACGCGGGCTCGGGTCCGAATTCTTGCGCGCCGAAGTCACCGGCGCCCGTCGATGACGACGGATTCGCGGCCGCGCCGCCGCCCAAGAACTGAACGGTGTTCGCGACGATTTCGGTCGCGTAACGTTTTTGCCCTTGTTGATCTTCCCAGGAACGGGTTTGCAGACGACCTTCGATGTACGCTTGGCGACCCTTGCTCAAGTATTTGCCGCAGAGTTCGGCGAGCTTTCCCCAGACCACCACGCGGTGCCATTCGGTGCGCTCTTGTTTTTGACCTTCGCGGTCCGTCCAGTT
>DAISHW010000475.1:0-1499 GCA_036822295.1 Bdellovibrionales bacterium
CGCTGTCGGTGATGCAGATCGGGATCAGTTTGGTCGGCGCTTTGGCCGCGGCCGTGGGCGGGGCCGAAGCCCACGAAACGTTCCGTCCGTATTTTCAAGAGCGCTTCCATCTTTCGGTCGAAGTCTCGTCCGCGGTCGCGATTATTTTGGTGGTCGCGCCCCTGACCGTGTTGACCGTGATCTTCGGCGAACTCGTGCCTAAGACCTTGGCGCTCCGTAATCCGTTGCGGATCGCTTTGTTTTCCGCGCGCTGGCTGATGCTCCTTGATAAAATCTTTCTGCCCATCGTCGACCTGCTGGAATGGTCGACTAAGAAAGTTCTGGCGATCTTCTTCCCGAAGTCGCGCGCCGCGGCCGTACCCGCTCACGATGTCGTCGACTTGGAACAACTCTCCTCGCAAGCCCGCCAATACGTTTTAAATCTGGTGGGCGTCGAAAAGAAACGCGTGCGCGAGGTCATGCTGCCTTGGAATCAAGTGGACCACGTCTACTTCTCGCAGAACATACAAGAGGTCGAAGCGGTCGCCCTGCGGTCCGGACACACCCGGCTGCCCGTGATCGCCGAAGGCCAGGTCTATGGCATCGTCAACACCAAGGAGCTGCTCGCGCTGGTGAAAGCCGGCAGCGAAAAATGGGTGCAGATCGTCAGGCCCATGTCGCGCGTGCAGGAATTCGACACGCTCTTCAAAGCCCTTCGCCAGATGCAAGAGAAGCGCAGCCACTTATCGGCGGTCTTCGCCGGCACTTCGCTCGTCGGTATCGTGACGATGGAAGATATCTTGGAAGAGGTCATCGGCGAGATTTACGATGAGGACGACGACGGAGCCCTTCGCCGCATCCTGAGCTCCGCCGGCCGCATGCGCGGCAGTCAGAAAAGCTGAATCAGCCGAAACGTCCCGTGATATAGGACTCCGTGCGCGCGTCCTTGGGCTTCGTGAAGATCTGCTGCGTATGCCCGAACTCGACCAACTCCCCCAGATACATGAAAGCCGTGTAATCCGAAACGCGCGCCGCCTGATGCAGATTGTGCGTGACCATGACGATGGTGACGGTTTTCTTAAGCTCCGTAACCAGTTCTTCGATGTGCGCGGTCGAGATCGGATCGAGCGCCGAGGTCGGTTCATCGAGCAGCACGATTTCCGGCTCCGTGGCGAGAGCCCGCGCGATGCAAAGACGCTGCTGTTGACCGCCCGAAAGCGATGTCGCGTTCGAATCCAAGCGGTCCTTCACTTCATTCCACAAACCCGCCTGATAAAGCGCGGTTTCGACGGCTTTTTCGATATGCGCCCGGCGCTTCACGCCGCGGACGCGCAGACCATAGGCCACGTTCTCGAAAATCGACTTCGGGAACGGATTCGGTTTTTGAAATACCATACCGATGCGCATGCGCACTTCGATGGGATCGATCTCACCGCGCAGGATGTCCTGGTTTTCCGGGTAGAGCCAGATCTCACCGTCATAACGGTTGCCGGGGTAAAGGTCGTGCATCCGGTTGAAGC
>DAISHW010000476.1:0-1490 GCA_036822295.1 Bdellovibrionales bacterium
TGTTTGAAGCGTGCGTTTACCTCAAGACGAAACGAAGTGATCTCCGCTTTAAGCTCATATCGAGCTTCGTTCAGCATGGCTGCTGTCACCGGAATGTCCGGGGATTTGCGCGGGGGCTTGGACTTAGAAGTGGCTTTCTTACGGGTCGTCATCGAAGTGATTTTTTTTATCAAATATGGTAAGAGCCGGCAATCTGAAATCGGGACATGCTCCGCCGTGCGTGGCACGCTTGGCTCATGTCTACCTTTGCTTTTTGCGTGGCTCGGAACCAATGCCCCATCCGGCGATGGCGGGCTCGTCGGCCCGTGAACGAATGACGATCAATGCGATCGCGACAGCGAGCATACCGATGCTGATCCACTGCCCGCGGGTCAGACCGAAGAGTTGATAACCGATCTGCGCGTCTGGCAGACGGTACTGCTCGCCGATGATGCGGGCGCCACAGTAAAGCGCGCCGAACCAGCCCGCGATCACCCCGGGCTTGCGGGCTTTTCGCCAAATCCACCCAAGAATTAAAAATACGATCAACCCTTCAAGTACCGCTTGAATAAGTTGCGACGGATAGCGGGGGGTCAGGAGCGGCGCGAGCGCTTCGGTGAGCGCCACGTTGCCGCTTTGGACCGCGGCGATGATCGCCTCGAGCCCCTCGTACACTCGCCCGCGCGAGCCGGATTCGCCGTAACGGCCCAGCCACCCCTGCCACACGCTGGCCGAGAGCTCAACGACCTCGCCAGTGCGGGTCTTCATCGTGCCGAGCATCTCGGCGACGGGACCTAGGCCGCCAAGTCTGGAAAACTCTTTCTCGCCCCAAACGAACATCTCTTGCGGAAACTTCACGGCCCACGACAAAGTCTCGGGCGCAGGGCGGCCGTACAATTCGCCATTCACGAAATTCGCGAGCCGACCGAAGAAAAACCCGGCGCAACCGCCGTACACGGTCAGATCCAGGCAATGCCAAAACGATTTGCCCCGCCGCCGCGCGAACACCCAACAAACCAGCATCACGCCCAAGATGCCGCCGTGAGAGGCCATGCCTCCCTCGTTCACCTTCAAAACGCCCCAGAATGGAAAACTGCCGTCGAAATCGGTGAACAGCTCCGGCGCGTAGAAAAGACAGTAGCCCAACCGGCCGCCGCCGAGCACGCCGATCGCGGAGTAGGTGACGAAGTCGGCGAGTTCGTCGAAGGTGAACTGCGTGCCTCCCCGCTTCGACATCCACACGATCGTGTAATAGCCGACGATGAATCCGGTCAGGTACGCGAGCCCGTACCAACGGATGCCGAAATGTTCGGTGAACTGAATCGCGAACGGATCTAAATTGTGTACCCACGCCATGCCTTAAGGGTCCCATGCGGTTGATAAGCGGTCAAAAAGACATGCTTTTGACACAGTTTGGCTTTCCGATTACGGTGAGCCCCATGCGGATCGTACTCGCCAGCTCTTCGCCCTATCGGCGCGCCCAACTGAGCGCGTTCGGTTTGCAGTTTGAG
>DAISHW010000477.1:0-1490 GCA_036822295.1 Bdellovibrionales bacterium
CATTGAACTTGGCGAAGAGTCCCAGCAGCGATTCATCAGCGCCGCCGGCGTCTTGCCCGGAGCGCATCAGATGACCGCGCAAGACTTTGAACGAGTCGTCGCGTTCCTTAGAGGCGCCGTAAAACAGCTGCGCGGTCACGCGCGAGTTTTCGGTGAGCACGTTCATCATCTGGGCGCCGAGACGGCGGACCTCTTGGGGATTGGTCAGATCGGCCGTGATTTCGGGAACGGGTATGAAGTCGTCGGCGGTGACTGCCTTGATCTCGGCCGGCTCAAGCGGGACAAGGCCGTCGATGCAGGGGATTTCCGTGACGGCATAAGCGATCGGCGACACCAAAAACAATGCGATGAGTAGGCGTAACATAGCGCGACTCCTAATCCGAAGACTTTAAGTACTCGAATACACTTAGGTGCGCGGCATGTCATCAGGGGTCTCTGACCAGGTGGTTTTTCTAAGGGGCTTTGAAAACCGGTGACGATCGCTGAGTGGGAGAGCGGTCTATCAGATCACCCGAGTCTCGGTTTCAAGATTTCGCCTGCCAGTTCGATGAAGGCGTGCACTTTAGGGGGCACGAATTTGCGGCCGGGGTAAACGAAATGCACCGGTCTGATTTCGGAACGCCAGTCCTCGAGCACGCGGACGAGTTTCTTTTCCGCGGCTTCGCCGTCGCACATGAATACCGGCAGCAGGGCGATGCCGCCGCCGCTCACCGCGACCTCGCGAAGCAAATGCAGGTCGTTGCTTTGCAGCGGATCCTTGAGCGCGACTTCGACCTTTTTGCCGGAGTGGACCAGGGACCAAGTGGATTCGCGAAGGCCGGTGAAGTGCAGGCCGCGGTGTTCGGTTAATTCTTTCGGCACAGCCGGCGTGCCGGCCTTTTTTAAATACGCGCGCGAAGCGTAGAGCGCGAAACAACTCGATCCGATTTTCTTGGCGATCAAGCTCGAATCCTTGAGCTCTCCGACACGAATGGCGATGTCGACCCCCTCGTTCACCAGGTCGACGTACTGGTCGCTCAGGCGGGCGTCGATGGTCATGCTTGGATATCTTTCGGTGAACTTATGAATGACCGCGGGGAGCAATGTGCTGCCGATGAGCCAGGGAGCGGTGATTCTTAAGACGCCCTTAGGTTCCGCGGCGCTGGCGCTGAGTTCTTGCTCGGCGTTTTGCAGCTCATCGAGTCCTTTGACGGCGCGATCGAAAAAAGCTTGGCCGGCTTGCGTGATGCTGAGTCTTCGGGTTGTGCGCGTGAGCAGAGAAACTCCGAGCCGCGATTCGAGCGCCGCGACTTTGGCGCTGACCGTGCTCACCGGCATGCCAAGTTGTTCGGCCGCGCGCGAGAATGTTCCGGCGCGTACGACTTTGACGAAGATGGCGATCTCGTTTAAATCCATCGTAGGGATTAAATCGCTCCACCGGAGCAAAGACCAGAGGGTTTATGGACAAAATCATTGCCGGCCGCAAACGTGATCTTGGCGGATTTATCGTC
>DAISHW010000478.1:0-1459 GCA_036822295.1 Bdellovibrionales bacterium
GAAGCGCATCTAAAATATCTTAGGGGCTGTCACCGTAGTAGTTAACCCATCTTGACTGCGATGCGACATAAGCCTAGATTGCGACCCCATGAGACCGCGTTTATCACCTTTAGAGATCATTTTGAAAGATCTTCCGCCGGAAGGTCGCGACTTCGTTTACACCCGCGAGAGCGGCGAAATGAACGGCGTATTGAAAGATCTGATCGCCGACAATCCCTATGACATTCGGTTGAAGCTGGCGCCCATTGGCAACGCCTTCACGCTTCAAGGCGAAGTTAAAACCGCGATGAATCTGCAGTGTTCGCTCTGTGCGTCGGACTTCAAGTATCTGGTCCAGCAGCATTTAAATGAAATCATCGTGCCCCAAAAGCCGCTCGGTAAGGGCGAGCACCAGAGCCGCGCCAATCATGTGCATGAGCTTCAAAACGACGGCCCCGATTATATTCTGCTTGAGACCGAAGCCTTCAACGTGGGCGAGTATATGCACGAGCTCATCGCTCTGGCGGAACCGATTCGCCCGATTGGCGGACCGGCATGCGGTGATGAGTGCGGGCGACCTGAAGACCGCATCCAGCGGGAATGGCTGACTTTTGGCGAGGAGAATGCCGGCACCGGAATCCGGACGAATCCTTTTCAAGTTCTTGAAAAAATGAAATTAAAGAGTTGATTTCCTTAATCTAATGGGTAATCTACCCGTTCGATTTTCAACCGATTATTTAGGATAGTGCCATGCCAACTCCCAAGAAGAAAACGTCGCGTTCACGTCGTAACATGCGTCGCGCCCATGATTTCCTGACGGCCCCGGGCGTTCAATCGTGTCCGAATTGCGGCGCGCTCGCGAAGCCTCACCATGTGTGCGCTTCTTGCGGTCAATACAAAGGCCGGGAAGTCGTTACCGCCACCGCTTAATTAAAACCGATGAAACAATACCGATCGCGCCTTGCCGGCACGGGCTCATTTCTTCCAGAGAAAAGACTCTCCAACAAAGATTTAGAGCAACTCGTCGAGACCAGCGATCAGTGGATCCACGAACGTACCGGCATTCGCTATCGGCGCGTTGCCGAATCCGGCGTCAACACGAGCGATCTGGCCTTTGAGGCCTCTAAGCGCGCGCTCGAAGCCGCAAGCCTCACCGCCAAAGACATCGACATGATTCTGGTGGCCACCAATTCGGGCGACCAGCCCATGCCCAACACCGCCTGCGTTTTGCAGACCAAACTCGGCGCGCGCGATTGCATGGCGGTCGATATTGCGGCCGCGTGCACGGGTTTTGTTTATGGCTATGCGATTTGCGATCAGTTTATTCGCTCGGGCACGTACAAAAATATTCTGGTGACGGGCGCCGAGGTGCTGACGCGCTTTGTGAATTACAAAGAGCGCGACACCTGCATCTTGTTCGGCGACGGCGCGGGCGCCGCGGTGATTTCGCGCGCCGGGGAAGACCAGGACTCGCAAGTGC
>DAISHW010000479.1:0-1457 GCA_036822295.1 Bdellovibrionales bacterium
CGAATGCAAGAGTGATTTCGCGCGCGGCTCTGAACATGGATACATACCTAGCAGAAAGTGAAGCCCCGGTCGATGGCGGCCGGTCGGCAATAGTCCAAAACCTGTGCCACGCTTCCGGCGCGGTATATTGAAGATGGACAATCCTGATCCCCGTCCGTACGCTTTATGGATCAACATAGAGCCGCTTTTGGTCGCGGCATGGGCAATATAGGAGAATTCGTATGCGTCATTCAGTGTTTAAGAAACTGTCAATTCTGAGTTTGATCGCCGTGATCGCGGGTTGTGAGTCGGCCGGCAAAAACACCGCGATCGGCGCGGGTGCGGGAGCCGTCGCGGGCGGCGTGCTCGGCGCGGTGGTCGGTCACCAAACGGGTAAGCGCGGGCAGGGTGCGGCCATCGGCGCGGTCATCGGAGGCGGCCTTGGCGGCGCGGTCGGCAATCGCATGGACCGTCAGGCCAAGGAACTCGCCAAGATCGCCGAAACCAAGCGCACCGATCAAGGGCTGATCACCAAGTTGAAAAGCGACATTCTGTTCGATACCGGCAAATACGATCTGAAGCCCGCGGCGCTCACCAACCTGCAACAGATGGCCGCGATCATTAAGAAGTATCCCGAAAACGTCCTGACCATCAAAGGCTATACGGACAACACCGGCAGCATGCAGGGCAACGTCGCTCTTTCGCAAAAACGGGGCGAGGCCGTGCAGATCGAGCTGATCAAAGGCGGCGTTCCGCACAACACGATTTCGGTGGTGGGCATGGGCCGCGAGAATCCGATCGCGGACAACTCGACCCCCGAAGGCCGCTCGCAAAACCGCCGGGTCGAGATCGAGATCACCGTCGATCAGGCGAAAGTTCCGAAGAACTAAGCGCCGCGCCCAGCGCCCGCGGGCTGAACCTCAAAAGTTCACGCCGATGATTCCGAGCACCGTGTACGAATCCCCGTTGGGAAAGCGGCCCGTGCGGGCCTCGTCGGCGAAGACGACTTCGCTGTTCTCATTACGGAAGTTGATGAGCTGGTACATGCCCTGCGCGCCGAAGTACATCTTGTTGCGCAGCATGGGCAGCTCGATCCCGGCGCCCAGGTTGAAGCCCATCGCGCGCTCTTTGCCGAAGCCCGCGACCTTGTCGATCTGGGTCGTGCGCTCGACGCTCGCAAAACCCGCGATCAGGTACGGATTGAACTTCGCCAAACCCTTCGTCACGTTCTGCGTGTTCACGTAGTACTTCATGTCCAGGCCGAACGTCGAAATCCCGATCGTACCCGTGCCGACTTGATTGCCGTCGCGCGAAGCCACGCGGAACTTATGATCCGACGTCAAGAAGCTGAACTGCAAAGCGAAACGCAAATCGAAAAAATAGCTCAAGTACACGCCGAAGCTCGGCGCCGGCTGGTACATGGAGCCCAAGCCACCCGTGAACCCGCGCATGCCTCCCGTGAATCCGACGGTGACGAA
>DAISHW010000480.1:0-1444 GCA_036822295.1 Bdellovibrionales bacterium
AACGTGAGCATGATGTCGCGGACGTTCACGGCGATGCGCTTGATTTTTTCCTCGGCCGAAAGCGCGTTTTCCACCATCGGGGGGGGCATCACTTTGGAGAGCATATCGGCGCCCAGGGGAACCATCTTCTGTTTCATCCCTGCTGTTTAACGACTTCCGCCATTCTTGTAAACAATCGAGTGTCGCGGAGTTCAGCCAAGACGCCGAGAACGAGCGTATTGTAGGAGAGCCGGGCGCCACAAAGGTTTTTTAAATTTTTGCGATTGAAATCGAGCTTACGTCCCAAGGCGTGACCGTTGACCGCGCGGTCCTTGGCCTCTCCCAACTCGAAAACGAAACGGGTGATCGCCAGGAAGTAAGGGCGCGGGACGGTGACCGGCCGGGCGATACGGGCCGGCGGAAGCTTGGCGAACGATTGCTTGGCCAGCGCCGTTTTCTTAAGGGGAGCGAAACGCGCCATCAATTCGGCGTGACCGCGGTTGGGCGCCCGATCGACGAGTTTGAATACGCCCCCCAGATAGTTCATGTACATCGAGATCTTACGGATGTTCCGGCGCAGTTCGTGAACTTTCGTCTCGTTTTCCGCGAAGGTGTAACCGCGTTCGGATTTGGGATCGTATTGGCCGGCCTTGATCTCGAGTTGCAACTTTTCAAGCTGCTGGCTCAGTCGTTTTATCGCATAGACGCGCAAGTCTTTGTCGCGGAGCCATTCGATCCGGTCCAGCCGCCCTTTGATTTCATGAAGCTTCGAATCTGGGTCCCTTAGGGGCGTCCAGGCCTCTTCAACGAGCCATTCGCGCATCCGGGCGACGTCGCGGGCTTTCGCGCGGCCGACGGCATCGAGTTCATCGAAGCGGCCCAGGTGATCTTCGAGCTCTTTGCTCAAATCGCGCATCACCCGCCAGTGCCGGCCGCCGGGGAGCTTGTCAAAGAACTTGGCGAGAAACTCGATTTCAAACGCGTGCACGCGGGCCTGGCGGTAGCGCCTCTTGAAATCGCGGCTTTGCAGCCGCTTCAGTTCAACGGACAGTTTGGTCAGCGCGCGCCGGAACGCGCGCTCGTGCAAACTAGGCACTTAAGGTTTTCCGCCCGTGCTTGCGGGCGTGGCGAACCGAAGACCAGATCGACAACACGATGATCACCGCGCCGATCAGGCCCGTCACGACCTCGGGAATATGAATGAAGATGTCGAGCATCATCATCATGGCCAGCGCGCCGATGGCGTAAAACGCGCCGTGCTCAAGGAACGCGAACTCATTCAGCGTTTCTTTCTCGACCAGCATGATCGTCATGCTCCGTACGAACATCGCGCCGATGCCAAGGCCCGCCGCGATGATGAACAGATTGTTGGTCAAAGCGAAAGCGCCGATCACGCCGTCGAAGCTGAACGAGGCGTCCAGGATTTCCAGATACAGAAACATGGCCGCGCTGGCCTTTTCCATAT
>DAISHW010000481.1:0-1435 GCA_036822295.1 Bdellovibrionales bacterium
AAGTTCACTCCGTACCACGCCATCATGACCAGCGAGAACGTGATCACCGCGCCCATCGCGAGTTCGAAATTTTTGACCCAACCGACCAAACGCCCATGCAGGAGCGCGAGATAGCCGAGCAGTGAAATCAAAGCCCAAGTCTCTTTCGGGTCCCACCCCCAGAAACGACCCCAAGAATAATCGGCCCAAACACCGCCCAATATGGTACCGGCCGCAAGCAATACGACGCCGATTTGTATCGCGCGATAAACGGATCTGGCCCCCTCGGCGATGGCTTTGGCGTATTTTTTTTCGTCCTTTAAATAGAAGAAAAGCAGCAAATCCCCGAGCGCGAAGGCGAGAAAAAAAGCCGCATAACTGATAGTGATTATCAGTACGTGAGTGGTGAGCCAGAACGTGGAACGCAAGACCGGCTCAAGAGGATGAATGCTCGCATCGAGCACCGTCGGCGCGAGATCGGTGAGTATCAAACATAAAATCGAAATCGTCGCGGCCGCGATGAGCAGCAGTTTCGATTTTTGAATGCGCTCCAAAATAAAACTGAAAATCAACGCGCCCCACGGAACCCAAATCACCGTCTCATACATATTGGAAACAGGAGGGCGACCGGCCAAGTACGAACGAATCGCCATGCCGTAAGTGTGCAGCAAAAAGCCGGCGATCAAAAACACCCAAGCGCCTTTGTCGGCGCTCTTGCGGCCTGAAACTTGAAAGATGATCAGGCAGATCACGCCGAAAACATAGGCGATCCAAGCCCATTGAAAAGGATGGAATTGATTCAGGTGCTCTTCCCACCCGATCCTGGCCATGTCCGCGTACTTATCCGGAGCTTGCGCGCGCGCCAGAGCGATGAAGTCCGCGACCGCGCTCTTGAATTCCGGCGTGGGTTCGGGCTTTTGTCCTCCGACCGCCGCCGCGATCGAATCGACAAAGCCTTTCGAGACGCGAGCGAAGGCCTCTTGCGTAGGCCCGGTCAGATCCGCGACGGTGATCCATTTGTCGGATGCGGGATCGGGCACGAAGCGAAACGCCCGGCCGTTTCTGACGGCTTGAAAAAGTCCCAGCTGATTCTCCAGGCGCTGCACGGCTTGATAATAAGGATTCAGTTTTTCCTGGCGCTGGCGACGCGACATCAGCTCTTGGAAAATCAACGGCAGGCGCTCGTTCGACATCAGTTCCTGGGGCGAAAAATGCTTCGCGTCGCCGGTGATCTTCAAGGCCTCGCGCACGCCGGAATGGCTCACTTCGACGATCGGCGTGCTGATCCAATGATCGGGAATCAACAGCCAAGTGAAGACCACTTCGGGCGCGGACTTTTTCTCAAACGACCGTTTGCCGTAAACCAGTTGCAGGCTTTCACGCGCGAAGGTGTCGACCGGCTTGATCCGACCCGCGTCTTGAATCGGCAGGCCTTCCGGGGGCCCCCCGACTTGGC
>DAISHW010000482.1:0-1434 GCA_036822295.1 Bdellovibrionales bacterium
TCGTCGCTTGTCGCGCCCTTAAAGAAATCTGCGTCTTTGATGACTGGAACAGGCAAAGCACCAAATCCACCTATTCCTTCCGATTGCCGGAGGATTTAATGGCCGATTTTGAGAGGATTTGTAAGTCCAACTCAATTACCATGACGGACGTTATTATCGAGTTGGTGGGGGACTTTGTTCGCCAAAACTAAGCTATTGGTCCGGGGATTTTTTGTTTTACATTATATAACAGTACTGTTATATTGATGAAAGGTATCGGCCGGTGCAAGTTGTCGTTGTTAAGCAAGCGCAAAGAGAGTTGGATGATGCTCCCAAGTCGGTACTTGAGGACGTATTTGCGTTGTTTGAGGATTTGGCGGCGGGAAAGCATTTAAGCCTCCCAATTTCTCGACCGCTTCCATCGGGTGCGAAGGGACTTCACGAACTCCGCCTCTCGTTTGAAGGAGGCGAATTTCGAGTGTTCTATGTGATCCGTACCAAAGATGCCATTTACGTCATCCACGCCGCTCAAAAGAAAACGCAGGCGTTGGACAAGAGAACGAAAGAACTATTGAAACTGAGAATACAAAGGCTGGGCCTATGAAAACAAAAACTATAAAGACCATGAAATATAAAAACGTTGAAGCCTTCGGCAAAGCGTTGGGCCTTTCTAAGTTGGACATGGAACTCGTTCGCCAAAAGAAATTTCTCATCAACAAACTCAAGGATGCTCGAACAAAGAAGGGCATTTCTCAGGCCGATCTCGCAAACAAAGCCGGAAGCAAGCAACCGGCGATTGCCAGGATGGAAGCTGGTCAAGTGAGCCAGGTCAGCATGGACTTCCTTCTCAAGATCGCGCTGGTTCTTGGAGTTAAAGTCCAATTTCCGGCTCACCGGCATGTGGCGTGAGTCGATTGCCCTCCACCGCATTTATCGCTTCGCATTGAACCGGAATCTGAATGTTGGTTTTCCTTCCATTCGTGGCGAAGTCGCGCGGGCCTTAAGACTTCTTGATTCCTAACGCCATGAGTTTTCATCACCCATTGGGTGATGTATGAATCGGGTGGTTTTCATCGAATTTCACCCGAGGTAAGACATCCATGATGCTTCGCGAAGTTGACCCTAAGCAGGGATTTAAGCCGGCCAAGATTAAGCTTGATGTGACCAATGACAAGTTGGTCGGCAACGCCGGTCTGGGCACGATCATCGAGTTGTTTGATTCTTCGCCGCTGTCGCGAGAATTCGCCAAATGTCTGCCGCAGAGGATCTCTAATAATTCGCAAGGCAGCTAAGGTCGTTACGGAATGCAGCCAGAGGATTCCATCGGATTCGCCGCTTGGAGTTTAAACCGGAGTTTGCCGCTCCGGTTTTTTTATGTTCGCCGTGAATAAAAGGCGCAGTGTACGCTGGGCATAGACCGTGTAGTTCCCGAGAAATTTAAGTCGTCGTAAAATC
>DAISHW010000483.1:0-1391 GCA_036822295.1 Bdellovibrionales bacterium
CGCAAATTAAGAATTGTTTCGAGAGTTTAGCAAGTAGTTGTCGCAAAATTCCGCAGGCCGTCATATAAGGCTCGGCACATGCGTTTTCCCATCCTGATCATGATTCTTTTTTTGTTCACCGCGTGCGGCGGTTCAGGTCAAAACTGCGGCGACAAGGTGCTGGTTTTGTGGCCGGACCGGACCGGTACATTCGTTTTCCAAACGGTAAGGTTGGAGTCGCTCAATTCACCCTATGAACTTTCGAGCGGTGTCGCCAAAGTTTTTTTCGAGAACGCGCTGGGCTCGGGGGGCTATCAGGGCGGCGCGGCCAGGCCGAACTTCACCCAGAGTGGCGACGTCTGCGTGCCGATGGACGCCGATAGCTCGATGGCGGTGGCGACCTTCGCGCGCTTCGAAGACATCCATAAGTTCGAAACCAAACTGGGTTTCGCGAACCTGATGCGGTGGCCGCGCGCGGTGGGACTCGACGTCCGCCTGCGCCTGCAAGCGGGGCAAACCCCGCACAACAACGCTCACTATTTGTCGAGCGCCGACGTGACAGCGGTGCTTCCGTACAACCAATACGGTTTACCGCTCGGACTCAATCCGGGGATCGTCGCGCACGAGCATTTCCACGCGCATTTCCAGCGCCAAGTGCTCAATGTTATGAACGCATGGATTGACGGCGCTCCGCGCTCCTTTGACGATCTTTTCTACCCGAGCTTTTCCAGGCCCGCAGAGGACATGGATCCCAAAGGAGATTTCGGCGCGCGCGAACTCAATGCCTTCGTGCTACGCGGTTGGAATGAAGGGCTCGCCGACCTTTACGGCGCGATTTATTCCGGCGATCCTGAATTCTTCCGTGAGTCGCTACCGGGTTTGGTATCGGCGCGGAGCCTGGTGTCGCCGTCGCGGATGCTGGCGACACGCGCGGATTTCGAAAGGTTCGCCGGACGTCCCGAACGCGCCGGTAAGCTCGTCGAAAAGTCTTACGAACAAGGCACACTGCTGGCCCGCGCGCTTTATGAAATCGCCCACTCCGGGATCGAGACCCCCGAAGCGTTCTTGGCGCGCGTAATGCGCCGCCTGAGCCAGCTTCCGGAGCGTATTTTTATCAGTTACGACATCCGCGTATTGGATGGTGAAGCGATTCTGCCAATCTTGCTTGAGGGCATGACCCTGAATCGCCGGGCCTGCGATACGCTCGCCCGGGCGATGCAGAAAGACACTCTTAGGCGCGAGTTCCCTGTATGCGGTTTCTGATCCCGTTGCTGCTTCTGACGGCGGTGGCCGCCGCGCAGGCGGCGCCCGTGTGGACGTTGGGCGCGGGCTTCGAGACCCGTCTGCAAAAAGAAGTGAATCCCGATTTCGTCGAAAACAAAACACAACCGCGGCTTTTCGCGCACGTGCGT
>DAISHW010000484.1:0-1367 GCA_036822295.1 Bdellovibrionales bacterium
TTGATGTCGACGCCGCCCGTGTCGAAGGTGATCCCCTTGCCGACGATCGCGACCGGCGCGCGCGGGCCGTCCCCGCGATACTTGACGTGCACCAGGCGCGGAGGCGTCGCGGCCCCCCGTCCCACCGCCAAAAGCAGACCCATCCGCTCCGCGCGCAAACGTTTCTCGTCCCAAACGTCGACTTTCAAACCCTTCACGCCGCTCAAGAACTTATGGGCGAAATCCGCGTACGAAACCGGATTCAAATCGTTCGGCGCCAGATTCACCAAGTGGCGCGCGACGTTCACCGACTGTCCCAGAGCCGTCATCGGCTCGACCGCGGCCGGCGTCAGCACCTTGCCCTTATGGCGCAGGACCATATGAAATTTCGGCGTCTCGGACTTAAGCACCCGCTTGAAGCGGTAAAGGGCGATCTCTAAACCGGCAATCGCCGCCGGGAGCAAAGCCTTGTCGATGTCCAGGTCGACGACCGCGCTCGCGACGTCCGCCTTCTCGATCTGCGCGATCACGGGCCCCATCGCATCGCGAATCCGCGCCCAAGGCTTGGCCCGCAATTTGGGGTCTGTCTCTTGATCCGCCGTCGCCATCGGGCAAACCAATACCCAGGCCTCGTGTTTCGCGTCGAACAAACGCACGATGCCGGGCGCCTTCACGTCGACGAAAAAATCCCGCCACGCTTTCGGGGTCTTGGTGTTCATCTGAACAATGACGTGCGCGTTACGCCCCTTCTCGGGTCGAGACGCCAAATAGCCCGCCAACAGCGATCCGTGTTTGAGTCCCCAGAAATTTTTAGTGGATTTAGAGGCCATAAGATTCCCCTTCGGCGTTGAATCCGGTTATCATATTCCCATGTCCGCGGGTGCGCCAACCACTTTCAAAATCGTCCAGCTCAACGCGGAGAATCTTTTCCTGTTCCTGGACGCCGACTCCGATTTGGATTGGCGAACCTTGAGCGAAAAGGACTGGCAGAAACTCTCGCGCGCGACGGTGGCCAACAAGCCGTTGATCAAGACGCTCTGGCTCGCCGACTCTTTGCTGCACATCAACGCCGACATCATCTGCATGAACGAAGTCGGCGGCGAGGAGTCGCTCAGCAATTTCGCCAAGCTCTTCTTAAAAGGCCGATACCGGCCGCATCTGATCGAGGGGAACAGCGATCGCGGCATCGACATCGGATTCTTGGTACGCGACGATTTCGCGGCCAAGGTCGAACTGCGCACGCATAAGCACCGCCCGCTCAAGTTCAGCTACCCGCACGAGCCCGGCAAGACGCATTACTTCTCGCGCGACTGCGCGGAACTCCGGGTGCACGGCCGGGATCCCGCGCGCCCCGATCTGATCGTCAATGCCGCCGCCTACACGGCGGT
>DAISHW010000485.1:0-1366 GCA_036822295.1 Bdellovibrionales bacterium
CTAGACATTCACCCCGCGCCAAGCGGAATGACACGTTCTCTAAAGCCGGCAACTTCGCGCCCGGGTAGGTGAAGGAAAGATCCCGCACCTCGATCGACTCCAGATCGCTCAATTCCACCTCACCCGTGTCGGGCACATCGGGATGAAACTCCAAAACCTCGCGAATGCGCCGAAAAGAAGCGCGCCCCTCTTGCACGTGCCCCAAAGCAATCCCGATCGCCGACATCGGCCAGATCATGCGCTGAATGTATTGATAAAACGCGAAGAACTCGCCGAGCGACACGCTCCCGTCGATCACCGAGCCCGCGCCGAGCAGAAGAAGCATCACGCTGCCTAAAGCCACCGGCAATTCCAACGATGGCCCGAACAGCGCGTCCCACCACGCCACGCGATCGCACGACTCACGAAAGCGCCCCGAATGCTGATTGAACTGCACGGTCTGGTTGCTCTCTTGCGCGAAACTCTTGATCACGCGGATGCCGCTCACGATTTCCTGCGCGGAGCCCGACATGTCCGCGAAGCGTTCCTGGCGCGCGTGGTACTCGCCGTGCAGCCGATTTAGAATCGCTTTCACCACGAAGGGCACAAACGGCATCAACGCCAAAGTCTGTAACGTCCAGGTCCACGAGATCGAAATCATCATGGGCAGAATCAACGCGATCAGAAATATCCCATCGAACAGAATCAGCAAACCTGGCCCGATGCCCATGCGGAAAGAATTGACGTCGTTCGAAATCAACGTGATCAGCTGACCGATTTTACGCGGCCGAAAAAACGAGGGTCCCAGATCCGCCATGCGGTCGAACAGTCGATTGCGCAGATCATCGGCGACCGTGTGGTGAAAGCGCGCCCAGAACAGGCGCCATAAAAAGCGAAACACCGACAAAAAGATAATGATGACGAAGATCCACGCTACCGTTTTAGAGACTTCACCGAACGACGCTTCGGCGGTGATCTTGTCCAAAACGCGGCCCACCAGCCACGGCACCAGCACGTCGCAAAAGTTCGTCAGAAACAAGCTGATCATGCCCAGGGTGACGGTGAGCTTGTGTTTTTTGACGTAGAACCAAAACGGTTTTTTCAGGAGTTCGGATTGTTCATCCGGCATGCTCTTCAAACTATAGCGGAACGGACATCAAAACAAGACCAGCACAAATAAAAAAGCCAGCTCCGGGGGGAGCTGGCTTCACAACACTTAGGAGTTACAATGCCCTCTTAGAAACGCATCAACGACTGCACGTCCAGCTGTCCGCCAGAAACCGTTTTGCCGCCCAACACCGGAGTGCGCTTCACAGAGTTCAACAAAGCCTGCTTCACTTCCATCCAGCTCTTTTCGGGATAAGCGCTGATGTAAAGTGCGGCGGCG
>DAISHW010000486.1:0-1361 GCA_036822295.1 Bdellovibrionales bacterium
CATCAAGCTGCAGGCGACCGTCTTGAGCGCGCCCGAGAGCTGCACCAGCGCGTCGTGCGCGGCCAGCGCCTCGAACTTGTTCGGCGCGCTTTTAAAAGGCAGCTTGGTTTCTTCGGCGATGATTTGCGCGGCCGTATCCGCGAACTTCGGGTGCGTGTTCAAACCCGTACCGACGGCCGTACCGCCGAGCGCCAGCTGGTAAAGATGCGGCAGCGCCGATTCCACGCGCTGAACGCCGTTTTCCATTTGCTGGACGTAGCCTGAAAATTCTTGGCCGAGCGTGAGCGGAGTCGCGTCCATCAAATGCGTGCGGCCGATCTTCACGATGTCTTTGAACTCGTCTTGTTTTTTCTTGAGCGCGTCTTTGAGCTTTTTCATCCCGGGCAGCAGGTGCTGGTGCACGCGCTCGACCACGGCGATGTGCATGGCGGTCGGAAACGTGTCGTTCGAAGACTGCGCTTTGTTCACGTCGTCGTTGGGGTGAACATCCTTGTCGCCGAGTTTGCCGCCTTTGATCTGGATGGCGCGATTGGCGATGACTTCATTGGCGTTCATGTTGGTCTGCGTGCCGCTGCCCGTTTGCCAAACGACCAAGGGAAATTCCGCGTCCCATTTGCCTTGCATGACTTCGTCGGCGGCTTGCATGATCGCGGCGGCCTTGTCCTCGGCCAGGGTGCCGAGCTTGTGATTGGCGCGCGCCGCCGATTTTTTCAAAATACCCAGCGCCCGGATCATCTCGCGCGGGAAACGATCGCCGCCGATTTTAAAGTTTTCGATCGAGCGCTGGGTTTGCGCGCCCCAGAGTCGCTCGGCCGGTACTTGAATTTCGCCCATGCTGTCTTTTTCGGTTCGAAAAGCCACGTGCCGTTCCTTGTTCGATTGTTTGGAGTAAAAAAATAGCCAGATTCTTGGGGTTTAGCACCCAAAAGTTGGACTTGCGCGCCGCTTTCAGCTACTCCCAAAGCCATGCGTTATTGGCTGATGAAATCCGAACCCGATGTGTTTTCCATAGACGATCTTAAGGCAAAGAAAACGTCCCTCTGGGACGGCGTGCGCAATTATCAGGCGCGCAACTTCATGACTCAAGACATGAAGATCGGCGATCAGGTGCTGTTTTATCACTCGAGCGCGGAGCCCCCGGGCGTCGCGGGCCTTGCCGAGATCGTGAGCGAGGCCTTGCCCGACCCCTCGCAATTCGAAAAGAAATCGCGATACTTCGACGCGAAAGCCGCGCAGGACAAACCCATTTGGTTCTGCGTGAAAGTCGGTTTCAAGAGCAAGTTCCCGCGCGTGATTCCCCTGGCTGAGCTGCGTGAAACCAAGGAGCTGAAAGACATGCTGGTGCTCCGGAAAGGCCAACG
>DAISHW010000487.1:0-1329 GCA_036822295.1 Bdellovibrionales bacterium
CAGACACCGACAACACCGTGTTCCGGCCGGCGCAGGCGGCCAGGGACGGCGTCGAGGAGGATTTGAGCCCTGTCCCCGACGGCTTCTACGTCGTCGGTGATACCGAAAGCCCGCGACCCGAATTTCAAAAAGCGATCGTCGATTCGGTTCGCCGAGTCACCCACATCGCGCAACCGGACGCAAACGGCATGATCATCGGCCGGAAGATCGAGCAAGAGGGCGTGATCAATTATCCGGTGAAGAAACTGCTTCTTTGCGCCGGCGCTTTCGCCCCCGAATACGTCACAACAACCGAAGTTTACCCGGACAGCCCGAAAGTCACGGCGCGAATCTGCGTCGAGGCCCAAATCGCGGCGATCACCGGCGGTCTCTTATATGTTGGGGGCCTTAACTGATGGGGAAGCTGCCAGGCTCGCTCTTGAGCCGCATTGACACCCTCGACGCGTGAGGCAAATTGCCCTCTGCGGTCGATAGGCAAACTCTATGAAACCATATTGAAAATCAAATTTACTTTCCCGCGGTTTTGGCCAAATCTTTTTCGGAACGCATTTCGATCAATGACCGGAAAGGACAACATCGTGTTTACCAAAAGCATTCTAGCCACCGTTATGGTATTCGCCGCGAGCGCGTCGCGCGCGCATTCGGCAGAGGAGCGCCCCGCTCCCAAGACCGTCAAACGTCAGACCGCTCCGACCTCGAACAAGCCCGCGACGGCCGCCGGCAAATCGATCGCCAGCGAAAGCTTCGCCGATCGTAAAACCATTTCGAATCAATTCTGGTGGCCCGAGCGTTTGGATTTGAGCCCGTTGCGTTTGTTCGGCTCTGAATCCGATCCGATGGACAAAGACTTCGACTACGCGCGGGAGTTCGCGAAGCTCGACTTGAACGCGGTGAAACAGGACATCGCGAAGGTGCTCACGACTTCGCAAGACTGGTGGCCCGCGGATTACGGTCACTACGGGCCCCTTTTCATCCGCATGGCATGGCACAGCGTCGGCACGTACCGTCTGCTCGACGGTCGCGGCGGGGCCCTTTCGTGGGCGGATTTGATGGTGCCCACGGGCAACGTGTCGCTCGAATCGATGCGTTTCAAAACCTACGGATTCCCCGGAGGTCGCCGCGACGCTTGGGAGGCCGACATGGTTTTCTGGGGGCCGGAAAAGAAATTCCTGGCCGATGACCGCCGCGATAAGGACGGAAAAATCAAGGGGCCCATGGCCGCCGTGCAAATGGGCTTGATTTACGTGAACCCTGAAGGCCCGAACGGAAAACCCGATCCGCTGCTCGCCGCGAAAGACATTCGCGATGCGTTCGGCAAAATGGGGATGG
>DAISHW010000488.1:0-1295 GCA_036822295.1 Bdellovibrionales bacterium
CTGATCGCGACGACCAGAGCGCCCACTTTGAACTCAGGAGAACCAAACCAAGATGCCATGGACTGCTGCTTTTACCCTTGCTTGAAGCCTTTGGACAGGAACTTCTTTATGAGCGGATTTTCCGACTGGTGAAACACCTCGGGTTTTCCCGCCAATAACACGCCGCCCTTATCCAGCATAACAATGTAATCGGATATTCTGAAAGCCGCGAAGAGGTCGTGGGATATAACTACAGACGTCGATCCAGGGGTGTGGCGATGGGTCTCTACAATGAGATCGTCGACCACCTCGGTCAAGATCGGGTCGAGTCCAGTGGTGGGCTCGTCATAAAAGAGAATTTCGGGATCAAGGGCCAGAGCGCGCGCCAGGCCCACGCGCTTGCGCATTCCACCGCTGAGTTCCGAGGGAAGCTTGTGAAAATGCTTACGGTCCAGACCGACTTGTGAAAGTCGGCGCGCGGCGATCTCCTCACGCGCCGGAACGGGCATTTCAGAGCGATGCTCTTTGAGCGGGAACGTCACGTTTTCCATCACGGTCATGTCGTCGAACAGCGCCGAATATTGAAAGAGCACGCCGAGCCGCGTGCGCATCTTGATCAGTTCATCCATCGGCATGCTCCACAAATCGCGGCCGAGCACTTCGACCGTGCCCGAGGTCGGCTTCAGCAAGCCCAGGATGTGCTTGAGCATCACGCTCTTGCCCGTACCGCTGAAACCGATGATCGCGGTGAGTTGCCCCGCGGGGATCTCCAGATTCAGTCCGTTCAAAACGTAGTCTTTGCCGTCGAAGGTTTTGCGCAAGTCTTTGAGCTGAACGGCGGCCTTCATTCAGCGCCACCCCATCGTCACGTAGAAAAAGCGGATGAAGTTGGTCATGAAGAAATTCAAAACGATGATCATGACCATCGAATTGACCACGCCTTGGTTCGTCGCCTCGCCCACGCCTTTGGCGCCGCCCGCGGCGTGGAAGCCGCGATTCGTGCAAATGGCCGCGAACGTCACTCCGAATACCGCCGATTTGATCAGACCCTGATAGATATCGCCGGGATTCAGCCAAAGCTGGATTTTGTCCCAGAAGATCGCGGCGTCCAAACCCAAAAGATTGATGCAAAGGAAGTGCGCGCCCATCATCGCGACGAAATCGAAAACCGCGCAGAGTAGCGGCATGGTGATGAACGCGGCCAAGATCCTGGGGGCGATCAAATATTGTTTGGGGTCGATCCCCATCACTTCGAGCGCGTCGATTTGCTCCGAAACCCGCATGGTGCCGAGCCCCCCGGCCATCGCGCCGCCCGC
>DAISHW010000489.1:0-1271 GCA_036822295.1 Bdellovibrionales bacterium
GTGATCAAACCGCTCAAGTCCACGAACCGCGCGTTCTCTTTCACTACCGCGTCTAAAATACGATCGGCCGGAACCATCACGCCCAGATCCACCACGCGGTAACCGTTGCAGGTCAACACCACCGACACGATATTCTTGCCGATGTCGTGAACGTCACCCTTCACGGTGGCCAAAACGAACGTCGGCGCCGTGCTCGACGCCCGGTCCTCACCGGTCATAAACGGCTCCAAGACACCGACGGCCTTCTTCATCACGCGGGCGCTCTTTACGACCTGGGGCAAGAACATCTTACCGTCACCGAACAGATCGCCCACGACCTTCATGCCCGCCATCAGCGGACCTTCGATCACGCCGAGCGGGGACCGTAAATTCTTATAAGCTTCGAGCGTGTCCTCTTCGACGAACTTGTCGATCCCTTGCACCAGCGCATGGGACAGGCGCGACGCCACATCTCCTTTGCGCCAAGCCAAGTCGTCAGCACCAGAGACCTTGGCGCCGGTTTTGCCCCTAGCCTTCAAGGCCTCGGAATACGCGATCAGGTCTTCCGTCGCTTGATCGTCTTTGTTCCAGATCACGCGCTCGCAGAGCTCACGTAAAACGGGATCCAGATTCTCGTACACCTGAATCATCCCCGCGTTGACGATCGCCATGTCCAAGCCGGCGCTGATCGCGTGGTACAAGAATACGGTATGCAAGGCCTCGCGGATTTCGTTTTGGCCTCGGAAGCTGAACGACAGATTCGAAATGCCGCCAGAGACGCGCGCGCCCGGACAACGTTCCTTAATGAGCTTCACCGCTTCGATAAAGTAATGCCCGTAATCCGCGTGCTCCGACATGCCGGTCGCGATCGCCAAGACGTTCGGATCAAAAACGATGTCTTCGGAAGGGAAATCCGCCTGCTCGGTCAGCAATTTATAAGCGCGCTCGCAGATGCGCAGCTTCTCTTCGACCGTGCAAGCTTGTCCCCGCTCATCAAACGCCATCACGACGACGGCCGCCCCGTACATCCGCAAGCGCCGGGCCGCCGCCAAAAACTTCTCCTCGCCGTCTTTCAAAGAAATCGAGTTCACGACCGGTTTGCCCTGCAGGTTCTTCAGACCCTCTTCCAGAATCTCCCACCGGGAACTGTCGATCATCACCGGCACGCGCGCGACGTCGGGTTCGCTCGCGATCAAACGCAGGAACTCGCGCATGCTCTCGACGCCGTTCAAAAGCGCCTCGTCAAAATTCACGTCAATGATGTTCGCGCCGGCCTGGACTTGCTGGCGCAC
>DAISHW010000490.1:0-225 GCA_036822295.1 Bdellovibrionales bacterium
CCTGGGCGGCGATCGACATTATGAAATGACTTTCCGACGCACCCGTCTACCCGGTCAACGGGTTTTCTCCGCAAGCTGGCGAGCGGGATTCGCGCTTTCGGGAGTTATCAACACAGTGGCGAGCCCGTTTTATCGCGTTGTTTGGCAGACGTATGCCGGGGTATTTATTGCCGTTTCCACGGTCTCAAGGTATTGATTTAATACAAATATTTTCGGCGGGTGAAT
>DAISHW010000490.1:245-1269 GCA_036822295.1 Bdellovibrionales bacterium
CCGTCGGCGACGCGTGCCTTATTGTTGCTCAGCATATGGACGAATCCGGCCACGGCCTGGTGCTCGAAACGTTGCCGGCCCTGACCTCTTTGCCGGTGGAAGAGCTGAAAACCGGAACCAAGCTGAAGGCGCAACGGGTTTACGCCTTGCCGCCCCACGCTCGATTTTCGATCAAAGACGGCAAAGTCAAACTCGGGCGGACGCGGGTCGCGAAGTCGAAGCAGGCCGTGATCGATACCCTGTTCGCCGCATTGAGCGCCGAATACAAAGAAGCGGTCGTCGGCGTGGTTCTCTCTGGCCGGACCAACGATGGCGCCCGGGGCCTGCAAGCCATCAATGACCATGGCGGATTGGCGGTCACCCAAGATCCCTTGACCGCCGAGCACCCGTCGATGCCCCAGAACGCCATTTCGACCGGCGCCGTCGATCTGGTGCTCCACCCGCAGATCATCTGGAAGGAAATCGCCTCCTATCTCAAGCACCTCCGCGAGGGCGGTTCGCAATCCCGTCGCCAGGTCTTCAAAGAGCAAATCGCTTCTTCGATCCCGAGCATCTGCGAAGTCCTGCATCAAAAGACTCAGCACGATTTCAAACACTACAAAACCTCGACGCTTTTGCGTCGCATTCAACGCCGCATGCAGGTGCTGCAGATCCGCTCGATCGACAAATACATCGGGCATCTGCGCGGGAACGACGGCGAATGTGAAACGCTCTTCAAAGAACTCCTGATCAATGTCACGTTTTTCTTTCGCGACAAGGACGCCTTTGAAGCCCTGAAAACCGATGTGCTTCAGCCCCTCTTGAAGAGCGCCAAAACCGGCAAGAAGATCCGGATTTGGGTCGCGGGATGCTCGACCGGCGAGGAAGCGTACGGCATCGCGATTCTGGTCAAGGAATTGAGCGCGGGCCTGGCGAAGCCCCCGGAAGTGCAAGTCATCGCGACGGATATCGACGATTCCGCGCTCGCCTTCGCGCGCAAAGGCTCTTACCCCTCGACCATCGCGGAGCACGTGTCGGAGGCGCG
>DAISHW010000491.1:0-1247 GCA_036822295.1 Bdellovibrionales bacterium
CGTGCAACTCGTCGGTTTGCCCGGTCAAGTCGTTGAGGGGGCGGCATTTTATCGCTTCATCAAACTGACTCCGACGGGAAACCGCGAAACGCCGCTCGACCTGTCCCAGCTCGATCTGCCGCAAGGAATATTCATCCTAAGAGTTGAAACGGGCGATTTGAAAAAAGAAACGCGCCTGTCCGTGGGGGTGGGTGATCCCGACTACAAAAAGTCCGTGAATCGCCAACGTAAGATCTGGGCGCACGCCATTTGGAAGGAGCGGTTACAGCTTTTCGCGCTGAGCACGGCGCTCGAAAAGGAACTCGTCTCCGGCAAAAGCCGAAAGAAGTTCAACCATAAGCCCTTCCAATCTTTGAATCAGGTGAGTCGCGCCAGCGGGGGAGATTATTTGCTGTTCGAGAACTGGATGGAAGTCAAAGACCTATACCAGAAGGCCCGTACCGAGCCGTCCCTGGCGCTGATCGAAAAAACCAAGCGGGCGCGCGATCGGATCGCATTGTTTAGCGTCTGGAAATAGGATAGGGTCGTTCCATGCTGCCGCACTTGAAAAAATTGATCGCCGATCAATACGCCTCCGCATTGGGCAAGCCGCCCGCGGATCTTATGAAAATGCTGGAAAGCCCGAAACAAAGCGGGCATGGTCATTTGGCTTTGCCCGTGTTCGCATGGGCCAAAGAAAAGCGCATGGCGCCGCCGCAACTCGCGCAGCAAATCGCCGCGGATCTTTCAGTGAACAAGCCCGCCGGCTTGGATAAAATCGAAGCGTTGAGCGGGTTCGTGAACTTCACGTTCAGTGCGCGCACCGTTCAGGACATGCTCTCGAAAGAAGTCTTGGGCCGCCGGGGAAGCATCGGGCATGGGACCGCCGGTCAGGGCCGCCGCATGGTCATCGACTTCTCGTCGCCGAACGTGGCGAAGCCCATGCACGTCGGGCATTTGCGCGCGACCGTGATCGGCCAGTCGATCGTGAACCTGGCCAAGGCGCAAGGCTATGAGGTTTTGGGTTTGAATCATCTGGGCGACTGGGGCGTGCAGTTCGGCAAACTCGCTTGGGCTTATCGCAAATGGGGGCATGAGTATCCGTTCGCGGAAAAGCCGTTTGAGTCTTTGTTTAAACTATACGTGCGCTTTCATGACGAGGCCGAAAAGGATCCGGCGCTCGAGGCCGAAGGCTCCTTGACGTTTAAAAAGCTCGCTGGCGGCGACGAATCGATCAAAGAGCTCTGGCAAAAATTCGTCGAGATATC
>DAISHW010000492.1:0-1213 GCA_036822295.1 Bdellovibrionales bacterium
CGGGAGTGAATTGTCTGGGGCGATTGCCGATCAGCTGCGCGCCGACGGCTTGCTTATAGGCCCGCCGCCGGTCGGAATAGGCGCCCACCTTGTTCGAATTCGAATTCTTCGCGCGATTCATATCGAAGGCCTCAACGACCCGGTCACGCGTCGTGTGCGGGGAGCCCGCGCATAAATCGATGAAATACGCCTTGTTTTGGTGAACCGGAGGTCTAGACGTCAGTTGCGAGAGATCGTTGACCACGAACTGACATTTGTTCTTCATCTCGGGCGTGGAATCCTGGGCTTTGACGGCGCACTTCATGTCGAAGCGTTTCGCCGACAGATTTTTAAAGGTTTCGAGGGTGAACAGGAACGCCGACTCGCGCATGCCTGACGATTTCAATTCAAGAAGGACCTTCCTGCAATTGGCCGCGCGCAAAGAATTGAAAGCCGCGTCGCCGTCCGTGAACGCGCACGCGCCGTCGATCGCGGCCCCGGCGATCGCGAGCGCTTGCTCGACCACGGTTTCAGCCGCCGGCACCGATGGCTTGCAATCGCCGTCGCACGACGTGGCTTCGGTCGGTTCCTCGATGAGCTTCAAAAGCTCGTCATCGGCGAACGCCGAATCATCAGCCATGGCCGGATTCATCGTGAACATCAATATCAATAGAAGCGCGCGCATGACCCTTACCGTATCGGCCATAACCCCTTGAATTCGCACCGGACATGGGTCGAGTAATCGCCATTTCAAAGCGCCTGAGGACGGTAAAATCCAGCCCCGAGGGCAGATCTTGGGTTTGGTCACCCGACCCGCAGTACATGAAGAACCAAAGCACCGCTGCAGAGGCCCAAATCGCTTAAACGTTCCTTTGACGTAAGGATTCTAAGGGTGCTAAATCTCTAGGCCTTCCCTTGAAAGTCGGGGCGTGGCGCAGCCTGGTAGCGCGTTTGCTTCGGGAGCAAAAGGTCGCTGGTTCGAATCCAGTCGCCCCGACCAATTTTTGAATACCGCAGTCGCAGAAAAACTAAAAATCCCAACAATCATAAACACTTGAAATCATTGAAAAGGGCCTTGCGGCCTTCTCTTAAATCTTTCGTGAAATCTCACGAAATGTCCTGAGTTTGCTACTTTTTTGCTACTTGATTGCTACTTGCGCCCAGAGGGAAAAACCCGATTTTCTAGAACTCATTTCAAAACTTGATTTTTCTTCGTAAGATATTCGCCACTTAC
>DAISHW010000493.1:0-784 GCA_036822295.1 Bdellovibrionales bacterium
CGTCGCCCGGCCCGTCGGCCAAGCGCGCCTTCTCGAAAGCCAAAATGGCCTCCCGATCGGTCGGTAAAAGTATGCGGACGTCGATGGACATACGCGCCTTGTACCATCGTGCGTTGCTTGGGTGAACAGAATTTGATAGCAAGGCGTTCATGAAGTCTTACTCAGGAGACTGCAAAATGAAACCGTGGCCCAAAGAAAAACTGGATCGGCTGCTCGACGATTTGGAAAAACGCCGTCCTAAAGGTCGCGCCATCGCCGCGTTCGACGCCGACGGCACGTTATGGGATACGGATCTGGGCGAGGGCCTGTTCGCGCACCAGATCAAAAACAAACTCGTTCCCCTGCCCCAGGATCCATGGGGCCACTACAACTGGCTGAAAGAGCATAAAGGCAATCCGGCCGCCTACCTGTGGCTCGCGCAAATCAATCAAGGTGTCCCGATCAAGACCGTTCGAGAATGGGCGGCCCAGGGCGTGAAGGCCATGTCACCGGTCCCCGTTTACGACGAGCAACGCAAGATCATCGAAAAACTCAAAGCCCTGGATGTCGAAATCTATGTGGTGACCGCAAGCATCAAGTGGGCGGTCGAACCGGGCGCGCCTTTGCTCGGCCTGACCTTCGATCAAGTGATCGGAATCGAAACCGAAGTCGTGAACGGCATCGTCACCGACAAGCAAAAGGGCGTGATCACGTATCGCGAGGGCAAACCCCAAGCGCTGCTGGCCCGCACGGGCGGAGTCGCCCCGTACTTCGCGGCGGGAAACACCGAGGGCGATAAATGGCT
>DAISHW010000493.1:794-1195 GCA_036822295.1 Bdellovibrionales bacterium
CGACCGATCTGCGGCTGGTGATGTCCTCGGCGCCCGAGGACGGCGAGAACTGGCCCACCGAACGCACCATGCTCGCGCTCGCCAACGAACGCGGCTGGTACTCCCATCGCTATCTGTAATTCGCGCCGATCAGGGCTTCCATTTCTTCCGGATCTTTCGGCACGCCTTTGGTCATGACTTCGGCCCCGTCCGGGGTGACCAGCACGTCGTCTTCGATACGAATGCCCAGACCGCGCAGCTCTTCCGGAAGCGAAGTGTCGCCAGCCGGGAAATATAGACCCGGCTCGATCGTCAACACCCAACCTGGCTCCATCGGCCGCGATTGACCGCGCACTTGCGTGGTGCCCGAATCGTGCGTGTCGAGCCCGAGCAGGTGACTCGTGCCGTGCGGGTAATAACGC
>DAISHW010000494.1:0-1177 GCA_036822295.1 Bdellovibrionales bacterium
AGTTCAACACGGCGGTCACCGCCGCGGACGGCTACTTGCAAGCGGCCGGAGACGAACGGCTGCTTTCGGAGTTTTTAGCCAATTATGAACGCTCGATACGCGCCCACGAAGAAAGCGTCACCTTGATGGTGAAGCACTTTTACAACGTGTCCCGCTTTCCGCGCGTGCAAAAACTTACAGGGGTTCGCGAAGACTGGGGAAAACAAATACAGTTTAATACTTTCATCGGGGGCGACTTCAGTCTCAATCCGGACTTCCCGAAAAACACTTACGCCGGCGTGGCAAGGCTTATGGAGAACCCTCTTTGAGCCCGAGCCCTTACCGGTTTGCGAATATTCAAGAAATCAAATATCTGAACGTCGAGATCACGACCAAGTGTTCTTTGCGCTGCCCCATGTGCCCCCGCACGGTGTTTCCCGAGCACGTGAATTTGCGTCACGAAATGCCTCTCTCGTTTCTGAAGAATTTGGCGGTGGGGCCTGGGCTTAAGAAGATTTATCTTTGCGGCGCCAACGGCGAGCCGACCCAGCACTCCCGGTTTCACGATGTCATCCGCACGCTTCACCAAGAGACCGACGCGCAGATCAACTTTCACACTCACGGTTGCTTTCGAACCGAGAACTGGTGGGCTGAACTGTTAGAGATCATGCGCCCCACCGATCACATCATTTTTTCCATTGATGGACTCGAAGATACGAATCACCTGTACCGGATCAATTCCAATTGGGCTCAGATTGAGCGCGCCGCGCGGATGGCGGCCAACAAGGTTCTTACGACTTGGAAATACATCGTGTTTAAGCACAATGAACACCAGATCGAAGAAGCCGTATCGACCGCGCGCGCGTGGGGTTTCACTTGGTTCAGCTTGAAGAAAAGCGATCGCTGGAACGACGCTTACCGGCCGGAAGGCGCCGGGGACGATTGGATGATCGATCTGCGCCCCTCGACTGAATTCTACTCGGACTCGTCCATTGACCCAAACGTGAACTATAGCATCAAAAATAAATTCAACAGCGCCGGGAACTTCGCGCTATGAAAATCGAACCGAAGTGCAAGGCTGGCTGGCCGCAATACGTCTCGTCGCAGGGGCAATGGTTTCCATGCTGGTTTGTCAGTCACGCCCACCGCTATTGGAAAGAGGACTTTTTCGTCGTCAACGCCGATAAATTCAGTCTGG
>DAISHW010000495.1:0-1156 GCA_036822295.1 Bdellovibrionales bacterium
TGGTTTCGGGGTTGCCGAACATCACGCCGATCTTCATGCGGATCTGGTTGATGAAAATCACCAAAGTATTGGAACGCGAAATCGCCGCCGTCAGCTTGCGCAGGGCTTGCGACATCAAACGCGCCTGCAGCCCCATGTGGCTGTCGCCCATCTCGCCTTCGATCTCCGCCCGCGGAGTCAAGGCCGCGACCGAATCCACCACGAGCACGTCGATCGCGCCCGAACGCACCAAGGTCTCGACGATTTCCAAAGCCTGCTCGCCCGTATCGGGCTGCGAGATCAACATCTCATCGACTTTCACGCCGAGTTTGCGCGCGTAACTCACATCAAGAGCGTGCTCGGCATCGACGTACGCGACGCTGCCGCCGGCCTTCTGCGCTTGGGCGACCGTGCTCAAAGCGAGCGTGGTTTTACCCGAGCTTTCCGGACCGTAAATTTCGACGATGCGACCTTTGGGAAGTCCGCCGATGCCAAGTCCGATGTCCAAGCTCAAAGCGCCGGTCGAATACACCGGTACGTTTTCGTAAAGGCTCTTCTCGCCCCCGAGCTTCATGATCGAGCCTTTACCGAACTGTTTTTCGATCGAAGCGATGGCGAGTTCCAGGGCTTTGCCCTTTTCACTCGTGCCCGAACTTTTATCCGAACTTTTCTCGGTGCCGGCTTGCGATCCTTTGCTGATCGGGCCGCTCGTCGGACCATTCATATTGATTGCCATTTGCTCTCCTTGAACGCGTCCGGCATCCTCCCCAGGAGGCCTTCCCCGTTCGTAAATGTTGTACCCAACAACATCCCCAATTTCGATGCTATCTCATCGCATTTAGCAGAAATTCGAAAGCAAAAAGAGCGGCTTGTCGCTGGACGTCTTGTCGGCCGTCATCGGCCTTGAACTCCTGGCGCACCGACTCTTCAAGCCCCGGGCCAACCACCGCGAAATACACAGTGCCGACCGGCTTCTCTTTCGTTCCGCCCCCCGGACCCGCGATCCCAGTCACGGACAACGCCCAGGTGGATCCCAAGGCGTTCAAAGCTCCGCGCGCCATCGCCCGCGCCACGGGCGAGCTCACTTCGCCATGCGCCAAGAACGCGGTACTCGGAACGTTCAAAACCTTGCGTTTGACGACTCGCGCATAACTCACCACGGCGCCCTGAAACCAAC
>DAISHW010000496.1:0-216 GCA_036822295.1 Bdellovibrionales bacterium
GAGGACTCTGTGGATTTCAAACCCGACTCGCTCGGCATCTACCAAATCGTCGCGGTCACGCAAGACGTGAACGGCCTTTGCTCGATGGATGCGATTCGCTTCTTGGTGACGGCGAATCCCGAATACGACGCGAATGCCGCGAAAGAATTGAAACTCGACGTGAAGAAGTTCCGGCACTTGGCGGCGATTTCGGCCGAGAAAAGTTGGGCCGTGAGC
>DAISHW010000496.1:260-1152 GCA_036822295.1 Bdellovibrionales bacterium
TCGGACTCGATTTGGTGGCCGGCGACGTTTACCCGTACGACGACGACGCCCACGGCTCGCACGTGGCGGGATTGGCCGCGGGACGCGGATTCGGCGTGGCCCGCAAAGCGTCGGTCATACCCGTGAAAGTCATGACGTCGCTGGGCGGCGACACGGGCTCGATCGCGGCCGGCATCGTGTACGCGGTCGACCGCGGAGCGCGCATCATCAATCTTTCGCTCGGGGCCCAGGCCGCCTTGCCCCACCCGGCCATGGTCAAGGCCGCGGCCTATGCCGAAGCTCACGATGCGGTATTGGTCGTCGCCGCCGGCAACGGCGACCCGAGCACGGGTCTGGGTTTCAGCATCGATACGAAAAGCGTTTTTCCGGCCTCTTTACAAAACGACAACTTGATCACGGTCGCCGCGAGCTCGGGCGGGAAACTCGCGCCCTACTCGAACTTCGGCGCGCGCGACGTCGACGTCGTCGCTCCGGGCGGCAAGACGCCGGACGACGTGATGATCTCGGCGGCTTACGACAATCCTGAAGGCGCGTTGTTCATCGGTATGAACGGCACCAGCATGGCGACGCCGGTGGTGTCCGGCGTGCTGGCGCTTCTTCTGGACGTGAACCCGAACCTGACCGGCAAAGAGCTGAAGAACGCGGTGCTGGCGGCCGGGCCGCGGAGCCCGGAGCTTTCGTCCGTCACCGTTTCGGGGCGGCTGCTCGACGCTTACGAGGCGCTGACGCTGAGCCGGCAATCGGCCGCCTCATTTTAAGACAATCGCGGGCCCGCCCGACCGTGGTCCAGGTCGGGCGGCAAATTCGCTTTCACTGCATCACCCATCGGCGTCTATAATAGGGAAAATCCTCGCCCGGTGGAGAGCTTCAGATGCTTTTTCGCAGTTTCCTG
>DAISHW010000497.1:0-1132 GCA_036822295.1 Bdellovibrionales bacterium
TTGTTGCCGCGATTTCCGCGCGAGTTTCGAGGACGGGCGGCGGAATCCGCGATGCGATGATGCGCGCAAGAGCAAAGGGCTGCGGCCGTTGACGGCATTGGACTACGTAGGGCCAGATCTTAACGGGTCGCTTCTTGTTGAGTTCCGAAGCGACCCAGAGCACGACCAAGATCATCACGACGCCTAAAAGGAAGCCAAACGATGGAAACGCTCGGATGGGGCGTGACGTGTTTCGAACATTTGCGCATACCCCACATCATGAGTCTTTTATTCGGCGCGTAACCAAGTCTGACTGCGACCGAGCAGGCTGAAGCCCAAGAATCCGCGCACTTCGAGTTTTTGGCCGTCCTCTTTCAGGCGCAAACGACAGCTGTATGTCTTGCCGTTTTTCGGATCCATGATGTTGCCCTTGGTCCACTCTTTGCCGGAATCGGTTTCTTTCATGCCCCAGATGATTTCCATTCCCACGACGGGCTGATCTTTTTTGTCGCCCGAACATTTGTCGCAAATGGGATTGGGTTTATCGCTGTTGAAAAGTTCCAAAATGCGGCCTTTGAATTCGTCGCCGTCCTTGGTGATTTCCACGATCGATTTTTCCTTGCCGGTTTCGTCGTCGATGGTTTTCCATTTACCGACGATCGTTCCATCGGCCCAAGCCGTGAGTGATGCAAAGAGCAGGATGTAAAACAGCGATTTCATAAATTCTCCCAATATTTCTTTCGAAGTGTTTCCCCTGATGTGCATATTCTAGATGGATTTGCCGGATTTGAAATCAAAATGTACAGTGCCGGACATGAAATATCAGTTGATCGGTTCGGCTCGTTCGCCATTCGCTCGCATCTGCCGCATGCTTATGCTGCAGAACGGGATCGACTTTGAGTTCCGCGTCTTGAACTTCGTCGACGACAGGGCCGCCGCGGCGGAGCTGGCGAAAGAAACGCCGATCAACAAAGTGCCGGTTCTCATCATCGGCGGGGAGCAGCGCTTGTTCGACTCCCGCGTGATCGTGAACTATCTGACCGAGACGCACGGGCTCAGCAAGCTGACGTTGGACGAGCAAAATTACGTGTCCGCCGCCTACAGTCTGATGGACGTTTCGGTGATTTTCTTTCTGATGGCTCGGGACGGTCTG
>DAISHW010000498.1:0-1096 GCA_036822295.1 Bdellovibrionales bacterium
GCTGTCGGGGCGGGTGGGGTGCATGAAGTTCGATAAATCGCGCGCGGCCCGCGCTCTGAAAGAATCCGGCTTCAACGGCAAACTCGAGATGGGCTTCAGTCGCATGGGCGGCGACGACATCGCCCGGGGCGCCGAATGGTTCCAAGGGCAATGGAAACGACACTTAGGCTTGACCGTCGAACTGCAAAGCGAGGAACAAGCCGTATACCTGCGGCAACTCAAAGTGAAGCCGCCCGCGATCTTCAGAAAAGGCGTGAGCCTGGACCGCCCGACTTGCCTGGCCGGGCTTGAGGTCTTCACCAAAGGGAATCCCGAGAATTACATCCGCTTCGAGGACGCGAAATACGAGGAACTCGTGAATGAGCTGCGTAGAGCGAAGGGCGAAGGTAAGCGCCGGATCGCGTGCCGTAAAGCGGTCGAGCATCTGCTCTTTACCCGGCGTTTGATTCCGCTGGGAGAGATGTATTTCACGATTCTTGTCGATCCTTTGTACACGGGATGGGATTTGAACGAATTGAATCAGCTCGATTTGAGCCGGCTTCAACGTAAACTTTAGTCCGGTCTGGACAACTCCGAAGAGTCAGCATCACTTGAGGAGATAACACTTATGTCTAAAGAAAAAGCCAATAACGAAGGCGCGGCTCCGACCAGCTGTTGCGTGGAGAAATGTACGAAGAAGGTCGAGCGGATGTCTTTTTGCGGCGAGCACTTCGGTTGGTTCAAAGAGGGTCTGGTGAACAAAAAGGGCCTGCGGCCCACGGACTTTGATAAGAAATACCAGGCTTTCAAGACCCGCACGGCCGCTTAAAAACCGGCGCCCAAAGCCAGAAACAAGGTCAGAGACACCAAGAATGTTCTGACCGCGAAAAGGAGAAGCTGAGACATGCTTCTCCTTTCGTCGTTTTAGGGGTTGTGAGCGAGGCCGGAATCTTGCTATTTTGCGGCTCATGTCGAAAGCCGGAAATTACGTAGTGAGCGGCGCGGGCAGCGGGATCGGCCGCGCGGTGGCTTTGCGTTTGCTCAATCAGGGTCATTCAGTCTTTGGTTTGGGGCGCGACGCAAGGAAGCTCGAAGCCGTGTCGCGCGAAGCTCCGGG
>DAISHW010000499.1:0-1078 GCA_036822295.1 Bdellovibrionales bacterium
GTGAAGCTCGCGGGCCTTGACTTCAACGTCGCCGAAGAGCTGATCTACGCGATCATGCGCCAAGAGTCGGCCTTCGACCCGCTGGCGCGCTCACCCGCCGATGCGTTCGGTCTTATGCAGATCCTGCCCGAGGTCGCAAGCGACATCCACAAAACCTCGAAAGTTCCGTACGCCGAGATGGAAGACCTGTACCAGCCGAACGTGAACATCTCGATGGGCGCGGCGCATTTGCGCGATCTGATGAAGCGCCACAAAGGCCGTTTCATCCTGGCGGTCGCGGCGTACAACGCCAGTGAAAACGCGATTCGCGGCTGGATGAAAAATCGCTTCCGCGGCGACAGCTTGGAATTCATCGAAGAGATTCCTTACGAGGAAACGCGCACCTATGTGCGACTCGTGATGCGCAATATGATCTTCTATAGCCTGCTGAATTCCAAGTCGGCGTCGATCGAGTTCCCGGCGTGGGTTTTGGCCCTCGACCAAGACTCTTAAAACCGTCTCATTTCGAGCCGTCCAGGAACTCGACGACCCCCTATTAGATCCACACCGAATGCCCGTACCATTCTGATCATTTTATAGTGATTTTGAGTACTTACATTCAGGCACCGCTGTTGCTCTTATGACCGGAGGGAACAAGGAGCGGGAGCGATGAGAAACTTCATCACGCAGAAGAAATTGGCCGGCGGATTGATCGTGATCTGCTTGGCCCAGTGGCTGAGCCACATGGATTCTGAAGGCGTTCAGTCCGACGACTACGCCAGCGTCGCGGGCAAAGGTCGTAAGACCGAGCTCGGCAAACCCGTGCCCAAAGCCAAGCCTGAAAAAGAAGTCGAAGTCATTTTGAACGACCCGGCGATCTCGAGCGGTTGGGGTTTGAAAATGACCGACTCCGCGAAAGCCTGGCGCATCAGCCAAGGCAGCCGCGACATCTTGGTCTGCGAGATCGACACGGGGATTGACGTCCATCATCCCGATTTACAGCGCAATCTTTGGGTGAATCCGGGCGAGACCGGCCGCGACGCCTTGGGGCGCGACAAAGCCACCAACGATTCCGATGACGACGGCAACGGCTTGAAGG
>DAISHW010000500.1:0-1075 GCA_036822295.1 Bdellovibrionales bacterium
AGCCGGTCTGGCGGTTCTCTAAACAGCTCGCGGCGTCGGGATCGTGAAAGATGCCGGTGAAATCCCGGCACGCATAAGCGTCTGAACTCGCGACCATGAAGAGAGCGACAAGCAGAGTTTTCATGTTTCGATTGTAGAGCGAACGAACAAGAAACTCAGCTGTCCGAAGGTCTTGACGCCGGCCGCGGCCGAGTGCCGCGAATCAAATCCTGATCCAGGCGATTGATCTCGTCGATCACGCGGTGGAACTTCTTGCCGAATTCGGTGAAGAAGTACTCGACCCGGGGAGGGCCCTCGCCGTGCTCGACCTTTTCGATGATTTTATAGCGCACCAGTTTGCGTAAGCGTTCATTCAACACTTTGGCGGTCAGGCCTTTTTTCGCGCGGGCCATTTGACCGGGACGATTGATGCCGTCTTTGACCATCTCGAGCACCGAGAGCGACCACTTGCACCCGACGATGTCTTCGATCATGGATTTCGCCGAAATTTTATTCATCAGACATTCTCCCAAGATGTACCGAAAAGTGCCTACCCCACGGGTTGGTGCGTACTTGTTCGCGTCTGAATTTCTAGCATAGTTGAGTTCAAATAGCAGCGCCGAGAAGGCGCTCCATCTCAAGGAGGACTCATGAAAAACGCGGTCTTTTATCACGCCGGTTGCCCGGTTTGCGTGTCGGCCGAAAACCAAGTTTTAGCGATGATCGATCGTTCGAAGTACGACGTCGAGGTCGTGCACCTGGGCGATCAGAAATCGCGCATCGGCGAAGCCGAGAAGAAAGGCGTTCAGTCCGTACCGGCGCTCGTGCTCGGTCACGATGTTTTGCACATCAATTTTGGCGCGAGCTTGAAGGATCTGAAGGGCTGACGCCGCATTTCAATCTAATAACCCCATTCCACCAACTCGGACTCGATCTGATCGACCAGCTTCAAAACGCGGGGCGTGGGCTCCGCGAAGTCCTGGCTGATCACGGCGGAAACCTGGTTGCCAAACATCTCCAAACGCCGGCGCAGCAGGGGCTCGCCCTCGGCGTCGATTTCGCGCGCGATATGAAAGATCTCGCGGCTCAGGTCGGC
>DAISHW010000501.1:0-1057 GCA_036822295.1 Bdellovibrionales bacterium
CGAGTCGTTCGAGAACATCTTGCTCGCGGTTTGCAATTGCGCATGAATCTCAAGGCCGATCACGGCCTCCCAATCATTGAATGCCATACGGGAGCTCCTTGATGGAAAGCGCTTCTTCAATCACCGAACCGACGTTGAACAGATGTTGCTCTTCAAAGTGGGCCGCGAGCAATTGCACGCCGATCGGCAGCTTGTTCGAGGACAGGCCCACCGGCACGCTGATGCCGGGAATCCCGACCAGATTCGCCGAAGTCGTGTAAATATCGTTCAAGTACATCGCGAGCGGATCGGTTATGCGATCACCTTTTTTAAACGCCGGCGACGTGGTTACCGGGCTCAACATCACATTGCACCGCTTAAACGCGTCCAAGAATTGCTGACGCAACAAGCGGCGCACTTGGCAGGCTTTCTTGTAATAAGCGTCATAATAGCCGCTGGACAACGCGTACGTGCCAAGGATAATCCGGCGCTTCACTTCGGTGCCGAAACCCTCGCCGCGCGTGCGGCAATAGAACTCCGCCAAATCTGTCGCGGGTTTTTGCGAAAAATCGGCGCGATGGCCGAAGCGCACCCCGTCGTAGCGGGCCAGATTGCTCGACGCTTCGCTGGTGGCGACCAGATAGTAAATCGGCACGGCCATGTCGGTCAGGGGCAAAGACACTTCGACCATCTCGGCACCGGCGCGTTTCACCACGTCTATGGCTTTATCGACCGCTTGGCGAGTTTCCGCTTGCAGCTGATCCGAGAAATACTCTTTGGGCAAACCAATCTTCACGCCCTTCATGTTCTTGTCGATCTTCTCGCTCCAACGCGGGACGGGCGCTTGCGCGGTGGTGCTGTCGTATGAATCATGCCCACTGATGGCTTCGAGCACCAGCGCCGCGTCTTCAACCGTGCGAGTCATCGGACCCGCCTGATCCAAACTCGAAGCGTAGGCAATGATGCCGTAGCGGCTCACACGGCCATAGGTCGGTTTGATCCCGACGATGCCGCAGAAACTCGCCGGCTGACGAATCGATCCGCCGGTGTCCGTGCCGATGCTCGCGGGCGCCATATT
>DAISHW010000502.1:0-1052 GCA_036822295.1 Bdellovibrionales bacterium
ATCACTCAACAAAATCAATGGAGCAAATGACGCGGACCTATTTTCGGATTTGGGTATAATCTCTTAGTGAAAGCCGGTGCAAATCTGAACGCACGCAACCGCAAGGGTGAGACTCCGCTTTTTAACGCCATTAGAACCGCCAGCGATGACATCGTGAGAAAAATGATCGAACAGGGTGCCGATGCCTTAGCGCGAAACTTAGATGGCGATACCGTTTTGAATCAAACAAATCGGGATTTGACGGATGCCAAGATCAAAGCACTGAAAACGGCTGGCCTTAATCTCAACGAGCGTGGGGGCAAATATTCCTCTCCAGCTCTGCACTATGCCGTTACCGAAGGATTGGACAAAACCATCCTGGCACTTTTTGCAAACGGCGCAAGAAGCGATGCCACTGACGCCGATGGCGAAGCTGCGATTACCAACGTGTGCAATTCTAGAGATGAAGCTAAAAACACATCCACTTTGCGCATTCTCCTTAATCAATCGCCTTCGAGTGCCCGTCATACTCCCCGTCGCGGAGTGGGTGTGATCGACAAGTGCCAAGGAAATTTGGAAGCCTTGAAACTTCTCGTCGCGGAAGGCGCAGACGTGAACGCGAAAAGCACTTACTGGTTGAATGAAAACACGGCCCTACATCAAGCTGCCGAGTTTAGATTCTTGAAGGGCGCTGAAAATCTGATCGCGGCTGGAGCCGACGTCAACTCACGCAACAAGTATGGTCAAACGCCTTTAATGCTCGCAGTTGTGGGCGTGGCTTCTGGAACTTCGCCACCCAGATGCCAAACTGCTTTCGGTGAATATCGCCGTCGTAGACTCCAACGATCCGTTCGAACTCCTGAGAATGAATGCGCGCAGCTCCTTTTCCGTTTTCGATCTCACTAAGCCACCCCGCGCTCCTTTCGATGAGCCGAGCGGCGTCTTTGATCGGGAGTCGCTTTATCTCCCGAAGTTTTCGCAAAATGACTCCGTAGTTCGTCATAGACGCCTCACTTTCTGTACGCTGGGCATAGGCCAGGGGCTTGACCCGGTTTAAATCTTCCAGTCGTCCC
>DAISHW010000503.1:0-1001 GCA_036822295.1 Bdellovibrionales bacterium
ATCGAATCCATCCACTTGAAGCTGTATTCGGCCTTTTTCTGGATCGAGGGAATATTATGGATCGCCGAGAACGCCTTCTCGCGCTCGCTCAAGTCAGGAATATAGGAATCCAAAAGCGTGAGATAGAACTGAACGTGCAGAGCTTCTTCGTAAAGCTGGCGCGACAGGTAAAGGCGCGCTTCGGGCGAGTTCACATGTTTGTACAAATTCAGCACCAGATTATTGCCCACGATCGAATCGCCGGTCGCGAAGAACGCGACCAGTCGGTTGATCAAAAAGCGCTCGGCCGTCGTGAGCTTCTTGTTCAGGTCGACGATGTCGTTCGAGAAATCGACTTCATCGACGGTCCACGTGTTCTTGATGGCGTTCTTGTACATTTCATAGAACACGGGGTAACGCATCGGACGTAAAGTCAAATTAAAACCAGGCTGCAAAATCATAATATCAATCCCTCTTTCCGCTCGAATTTTATTGGCAGGCTTCGCAAATTTCCGGATTTTCGAGTGAGCACGCCAGCGCCTCGCTGTCCGTGTACTCTTTCTTCTTGGGCTCTTCCGTCAGTCGCGTGGTGACCTTGGCGATCTTGGTCGCGGGACGGGAGCGCAAGTAATAAGTCGTCTTCACGCCTTGCTTCCACGCGTACATGTACATCGAAGAGAGTTTACCGATGGTCGGGCTCTCGATGAACAGGTTCAGCGATTGGCTCTGATCGATGAACGCTCCGCGACCGGCGGCCATATCGATCATGGCTTTCTGCGGAACCTCCCACACGGTACGGAAGATCATTTTGATGTCGTCCGGGATCTCATCGATGTTCTGGATCGAGCCTTCCGCGGCCTTGATGTGGCTGCGGACCGACTCGTTCCAAAGACCGCGCTTTTTCAAAGCTTCGACCAAGTACTTGTTCACTTGAATGAACTCGCCCGAAAGCGTTTCACGCTTGAACAGGTTCGAGATCTGCGGCTCGATCGCTTCGTAAGCGCCGACGATCGAGGCGATCG